>CAYYLA010000048.1:0-13502 GCA_964441785.1 uncultured Candidatus Cloacimonadota bacterium
CCAGTATCTTCCTGTTCATAACTTTATCTTTTCATGAGCCTTTTGCAGCAAAAACCTCATTGCCCCCTTCGATATAACCGTATCCGGTAGCCGGGTATTCCGGTTGAATTCCAAAAGTAACAAGATTTCCCATATCTGCATATTGCTGAGCCTTTTCCACTTTTGATAGAAAAGCGTCCACCTTCTTAATCAAATGATCTGCTGGTAATACCAGAATCTGTTCATTCAACTCATAACGCTGTTTTAGATATTCTGCACTTAACCCGATACAAGGAGCTGTGTTCATACCAAAAGGTTCAATTATTATATTTTCCTCCGGTAGATCCGGTAAATTTGCCTGAACCATTGATTTCTGATACTCAGATGTTACAATATAAACATCCTTCAACTCTATCATTGGTGCTAAGCGATCAACCGTCATCTGCAACATGGTTTTATCAGATAAAATTGATAAATACTGTTTAGGACAGCTCTTTCTACTTCGTGGCCAAAATCTAGATCCTATTCCACCAGCCATAATCAATGCTATCATCGTCATCTCCTGTTTTCAAAATTATCACTTCTATTATCGATAATGGTTATATCTCTTGGTAAATTAATCTCAAATATCTCGTCTTTAATTACTGAATTTATTTCAGGCTTTATCAAATCATATTGAACATAATCGCCATTAATACCTGTATAAACAATCCTTTCTATCAACAATCCATTTACAATAAAGTTATAGGTTTCTCCATTATCCAAAATTGCTTCTATGACAGTTTTATCACCCTCTTCCAAGATAATCTCTGATTGTGATCTATGGGCTTCTAATAGTGATCTTGGATTAATATCAAATCCTTGTGGATCAGAATAAACAGCCTGTTTCCTCATTGGATCATACATTAATAACTTGTATTCATCCACAAGCAATAACTGACCCTCAGGTTCATTATATTTAAGTAGGATTTTCTCTTTTTTTAGATAAATAACCCCACTTGATGTAAAGGACTTATCTAACTCCAACCAGAAATTTGTCTGCTGGAATTCAGCTCTATAATTATCTATCGTTTCATAGTAAGCCATTATCTTTTCGATTTTATCTGCTGACTGTGTTGGCTCAGCAGCTAAAACAAACCCGGTTGCCAGCACAATGCAAACAATTAATATTTTTTTAATGTTCCAAAAATCCATAGATTCTTAAGTCCTCTTCTGATGCTAATACTTCACGCGGTTTGCTTCCGACATGAGGTCCCACAATTCCACTTCTTTCCAATAAATCTACCAGTCTTCCCGCTCTGGCATAACCAATTTTGAAATGCCTCTGTAACATAGAGACCGATGCTTGACCCGCTGATACAACAGCGCAGGCAGCTTCTGGAAATAATTCATCATCATATTCAAAATCTTCAAAACTATTCTCATCTTCACTGATTATAGTAATCTCATGATCCGGTTTTGGTTGTGTTTTTAAATAATCAACTAATTTATGGATTTCGTCATTGGAAATAAATGCTCCATGGATTCTTACCGGAACACCCTTACCTGGAGGTAGGAAAAGCATGTCACCATAACCAAGCAACTTCTCCGCTCCATTCGCATCAATTATCACTCGCGAGTCTATCTTGGATGAAACCCTGAAAGCGATTCTGGATGGGAAATTAGCCTTAATAATTCCTGTAATCACCTTAATCGAAGGACGTTGAGTTGCCAGTATAAGATGAATCCCTATCGCCCTGGCCATTTGTGCAAGACGTGTTATTGGACGCTCAACCTCCCGTCCAACAGTCATCATCAAATCGGCTAATTCATCAACAATTATTACAATAAAAGGTAATGGTTTCTCTTCAATCTCCTCACCAGCATCTATTTTAGATTTAATCAATTTGTTATACTCTTTTAAATCTCTCACCTTGTATTGCTGTAGTAAATCATAACGACGCTCCATCTCAACAACACCCCAATTAAGAGCAGTCAACGCATCCTCATTATCCGTAACAACCTGTTGAATCAAATGCGGTATCCCCTCATATCCAGAAAGCTCAATTCGCTTTGGATCAATGAGTATAAATCGTACCTCATCCGGTGTCGTCTGAAACAACAGGGTTGAAATAATAGTATTTACACAAACACTTTTACCAGATCCCGTCGCACCAGCAATCAATAAATGAGGCATTTTGGCCAGATTATCAACCATGGAATTCCCACTTATATCCTTACCAAGACATATTGCAAGCTTACCTTTAACTTCCTTCATCGCTTCTGATTGAAGTATGTCTTTTAACATGATGATATCTCTATTTTTGTTTGGAATCTCTATACCTACCAAACCCCTGCCCGGAATTGGGGCTTGCACTCTTATACTGGTAGCCTTAATTGCTAGAGCTAAATCATCTGCTAATGCATTGAATTTACTTACCTTAACACCAGGAGCAGGCTTTATTTCATACTGTGTAATAATCGGACCAATATTGACATTTATTACCTCTGCTTCTACTCCAAACTCCGCCAGCTTCTCAATCAAAACATGACTGATCTTTTTAATCGCTGCTCGTGATTCCTCATGATTTTTCCGACTTGTTTTACCAGATGTTAAAAACTCATCAATATCAGGTTTTATATATTCCCTGTCATCCTCTGTTTCTGTTTGAACCTTGGGAACAATTTTCCTGGTGGGTTTTACAGGGGTATCATCATCACCCGCACTTTCCTCAATTGTTGTGTGATCTATAATATTGGGTTCTACTTTAGCTCTCTTTTTCTTTGGACTCTCTAACGATTTACTCTTTTTCTCTTTTATTTTCTTCTCTTTTACTTTTATTGGTTTGATAGGTTTATCTCTTGGTTTTCTTTTGAATACTTTAATAATTAAAGAAAAGATTTTGTATATACCCAGGAATATATTCTTGAAGAACGTTACTATGTTCCTGGCTTCGAAAATTACGAACAACGAGGAAATTGTAATTATTAAACTGATAATGATAGTTCCTGTAGAGTTGAACCAACCTTTCAGATAGTTATATAGACCCCATGGAATAACGCCCGAATAAACTTGAAACTGTTTTTTAACAGCCATTAAAAATATATTAAAAAAGAAAGCAAACAAGATAAAGCAAATCAGTTTAAGAATAAATAATTTATCATTACCCCAAAAAATCAAAAAGATCGATAACAAAGCTAACGCACCTAATAATGATAAAGAGAAAAATTTACCAAATGCGTAAATTACCCAAAATCCAACAATCACACCAAAGGGTCCAACCGGGTTAGACACCTCTGGAACATCTGTACGAAACATATCGATAAAAGATATGTCCGAGGAGTATAATTTTTCATAATCCTGAACCAGCTTGTTTGTATCAGAAGCAACTGAAAAAATTGTCAAAATTGAAAAACAAAATAGTAAGACGCTTAAAATAATTATCCAAATTCTACTTTTTTTTGCTCCCATAATCCCCTCAAGAATTTAATTAAACACTAAATCTAATATTGAGTATATCGCCATCTTTTACAATATAATTTTTGCCCTCTAATCTGAAAAGACCCTTATCACGCAGATTTTTTTCCGAACCGGTTTCCATTAAATCGACATAATTAAAACATTCTGCCCGTATAAAACCTCGAGCCAGATCCGAATGAATTTTCCCAGCAGCTGTTACCGCATTATCTCCATTATTAATTGTCCAGGCTCTTACTTCATCTTTTCCAACAGTGAAAAAGCTTATTAAACCCAGAATATCATAGGAAAATTTTGTTAACCTTGCTCTTGCACTTTCAGTAATACCAAGATCAGCCATAAATTCAGCAGCTTCATCTTCAGAAAGTCCTGCTAATTCCATCTCAAAATTCCCGGCAAATTCAATAACACTTACCTTATCATTAATCTCTTTTAATATATCATCATTTTGCTGGAAGTTATCTTCGGAGGAATTCAAAATTGCCATCAATGGTTTTTGACTCAAAAAGCTAAATCCTCTTATTGCTTTTTCTTCATCTTCAGAGAGTTCAATTTCCCTTAGAGGTTTTTCATCTTCTAAAGCTTCCAGACATTTCATCAGAGCTTTTTCTTCAATTAATAATGCCTGATCTTTAATACCTCTTTTTTTGCTCAATTGAACTTTTTCCATTCGTTTTTCAGCAGCTAGTAAATCAGAAAAAACAATCTCAGCTTCAATTGCTTCAATCTCCCCCATTGGATCTACTGAATCAGTTATTAAATCACTTTCAAAATTCCTGACAACAATTGCCAGAGCATCCATTGTTTTTATCAAAGCCAATAATGATGGTGGTAACGACTCACCCTTCTCTTTGTTTCCCGACAAACCAGCAAAATCTACAAACTCAATATTTGCGTAAATTGTCTTTTTAGGTTCATACATTTCTGATAATTTAGTGATTCGTTCGTCAATTACATCAACCATGCCAAGATTAGGTTCAACTTTTTGTGTTGCATATGACGTTATTTCTGCATTTAAACCTGTAAGAGCATTAAAAACAGTAGTTTTTCCAGAATTTTTGTTTCCAATTATTCCTATTTTCATTTTCCCCTCTATTTCAAAAATTATATTAATTAAGTAAACTTCTAATCTCAGCTTTTGTAAGAAAACGCCACATACCTAAAGGTAATTTTCCAATGTGCAACGTACCAATCTGCAGACGTTTTAATTCCAACACTTCTGAACCAACCGATTTAAACATACGCCTAACCTGGCGCTTCCTGCCTTCAAAAATAGTTATTTTTACAATAGATTTATTTTCCAAACGTTTTTTTACAAACACCTTCGCTGTTGATGTTATTCTACCCTCAATCATAACACCCGATCTTAATTGTTTAACCTGATTTTCATCAATTCGGCCTTTAACAACTGCCTTATAAACCTTGGGTAGTTTATATCTTGGATGAATCACCTTGTCAGCAAAATCACCATCATTTGTCATTAGAAGTAATCCTTCAGTCATATAATCAAGCCGGCCTACATATACTAGATTAGTATTAAATTCAGGTAATAGGTCATGGATTGTTTTTCTTCCAAAATCATCCTTTCTGGATACAAGATATTTTTGAGGTTTATTGAGCATGAGATAGAGGAGTTCCTGCCTTATCTCAACAATTTCATTTTTATATCGCACTTCATCATTTTCAGCATCAATTTTGAATGAAAGAGATGTTACGATTTCACCATTCACCTTTACAAGGCCATCCTGAATATATCGTTCAACTTCTCGTCGAGATCCAACATTACATTGGGCTAAATACTTATTTATTCTTATTTCTTTTACCATTTTTCCAAACTATTCTTTATTATGTAATCAAACAAATCATTGTAAATCTCTTCCCGAGCTTCTTCCTCGGTCTGAAAATCACTATACAATTCATCGGATGAATATTCTTCCCTCAGGATCAAACTGTCTGTTTTTAAAATCACCTCGTTATTAGTCAAATCTAACAATGAAATTTTAAACAGAATTTTAACCTCATATTCTTCTATATTTGATTCAGTATACCCATAAATTTTATTATTATAATCCAATATTTCACCTGATAATTGACAGTCTGGCGAAATATCAACAAGTCTCAATCTACCATCACTATCGAATTTATCAGCAATAGAATTATTAATTTCCTCTTCCAGTTCATATTCAACGGTTCTATTCTCAAATCCATCAATATGAATAGTTTTAAGGTGAGGATATCCACTAGAATACACTGAATAACTACAACCTGTAATCACAATCAGAATTAAACCAATCATTCTCTTAATCATACATTTACCAACATCGTCCTTCTTTTTCTGTCAAGCAAAACCAGTTATTCTTGACAGATAATTAAGTCAACCCCAATTAGACAAATAGAAACATAAACAAGAATAAGGAGATGAAATGGCAGAACAGTATTTTACAATTAAGCAAGCAGCCAGTTTTCTAAAGGTTACAGATTCTGTTGTTAAAGAGATGATAAAATCGAAGGTATTCAATACTTCGAAGAGGGGAAATTCAGTAATCATCTCGAAAGCTGAAGTAGAAGAGTGGCTTGCGAATTTAAATGAAAGAGAGTTTGAGGCGTTAGCATTAAAGCGATCAACCTGTAGATTCAATGATTATTTCAGGCCTGACAATATTATTTTGGATTTTTCGGCCGACAACAAATATGAAGCAATAGCAGAAATGTCAAAATTCGCAAAAGATTTAAAAATAGAAAAAGATCACCGATGGCTATATCAAGTCGTAGTAGCAAGAGAAGAACTAGTATCTACAGCAATAGGGAAAAACATCGCCCTTTTACACCCTCGACACCTACACCCATCCAAAGTGAAAAAGCCATCTATATTATTTGGTAGATCAAAAGATGGAATCGAATTTGATGCCCCAGACAACAAACCTGTAAAATATTTCTTTTTATTATTATTGCATGATGACCAACAACACCTATTCTCAATTTCCTATATCTCAAAAAGACTAATGCAACCCGAGATATTGGACAAACTCGGCAAGGCAGAAACGTCAGAAGAAATTTACGAACTCTTAGCGAATAAATAAGAAAATATAAAAATAATATAAAAATAAGGCATTTGAAAATTCAAATGCCTTATTTATGTTTCACGTGAAACAAAATTTATTTTTCCTTTACCCACTTCAATGCATTAAAATATCGGCTACTGGAATTCCACAACAAATAACCATCTCCCCCACCATCTTTTGCTCCCTCAATCTGAGCCAACATATATTCCCTCTTATAATTTACTTTCCAATCATTGGCCTGTATGTAAGGAACAATCTTACAATCCTTGTGAGCAGAAACCCTGGTAAGATGAGTTGCCCAATATACTATTAAATATGGTTCATTATATATATTTTCTCTGTAACCGAAATTTTCAGCAAAATGTGATGAATAAATCATCGGATGCATGTAATCCAGATAATCCGATAACCTCCCAATATTCTGTCCTGTATTTGCAACATCCCTCTCCTGTTGCCATGCTGTTATAGCAAAAATATCTGCTGCCAATGTCACATCATACTTCTCACAAATCTTTTTAACCTTTTTTACAACGTCTGTTATTATATCTTCTTTTTTAATTTCAATATAGGTTGAATCTTTCTCTGCCTTGATTCTATTCTCAATTTGAAAATCAAACTCAGCCCTATCTAGATCACCCTGAGTTGGAAATCTAATATAATCCATTTGAATTTCATCTATCCCATTATCACAAACAAATTCAATCAATTTATAAAGTCTATTTTGAACATCAACATTAGATGGGTCTAACCAACTTGGTTTTCTTCTTTTTGATTCAAGCCACTCGCCACCATCAATATTACCAGGCCTATACTCAGGATATTTCTCTGCAAGATATTGATTATGAAACATCACCACCCTCGCAACGGCCTTCATATCTCGCTTATGCAGCGTTTTTACGGTAGCGGCAATATCTAACGATATATGGATATTTTCTTCGCCTAGAATTGATTTTTGGGCCGTTGGAAGGAAAAGCTCACCCTTCATGTTCTTGACGTCAAATATTACGGTATTTACCCCTGCCGAATCTGCCTTCTCAATGATCTCCTCAAATCCCTCTCCAACTAATGTATATGTTGTTAAATATATCCCATTTATTTCTTTTCTTGTATGTATTTTTTTAATGTGTTTATATTTGCCTGTTACTAACTTATCTTTTTTCGGTTTAGTTTTTTCGATTTTTTTGTTTTGGTAAGTTTTCTCTACTGTTTCTAGTTGTTCAATCTTCTCAACTTTTTTATCGCATCCTAAAAGTGATATCAGGATAATCAAAATTAAACAATAAAAATTTTTCATAAAAAAAACAGGGTGATTTACATCACCCTTGTTTAATATCCAACCTAACCAGGGCTCTTTTAAGTGCCTGTTCTGCTCTCCTGAAGTCAATATCACCCTCATTAGATTTTAATCTTCTTTCTGCCCTTTCTTTAGCTTCTTTTGCTCTATTTTCATCTATTTCCGATATATGCTCTATTGTATCACATACAATGTTCACTATATCGTTTTCAACCGTCACAAATCCATCATGGATTGAGTATTTGTCTTCATGTCCATTTTCAAACAAACTAATCACGCCAGGTCTAACCTTTGTTATAAAGGGTGTATGACCCGGAAGAATACCAAAATCTCCGTCAACTCCGGGAACAATAATATGTTCGAAGTTTCCAGCCAGCTTTACGCCGTCAGGTTTTATGATATTTATTTCAATTTCTTTCATATTACATCAATTTCTTTGCTTTTTCTTCAGCCTGTTCAATTGTCCCTACATAAAGAAAAGCCTGTTCCGGCCACTTATCACAATCACCATTAATTATAGCTTTAAAACCTTCAATCGTATCTTTTAAAGGTACATAAACACCAGGAATATTTGTGAAATCTTCTGCAACAAAGAATGGTTGTGAAAAGAATCTTTCTAGCTTTCTAGCACGATTAACAGTAATTTTATCTTCTTCTGACAATTCATCCATACCAAGAATAGCAATAATATCCTGCAGATCTTTATATTTCTGAATAATCCTTTGAGTCTCTCTAGCGATATTGTAATGTTCTTCACCAATTATTTTTGGATCCAAAATACGGCTTGTTGAATTAAGAGGATCAACAGCAGGATATATACCCAACTCAACAATCTTTCTATCAAGAACAGTTTTCGCATCCAGATGAGAGAACGTAGTAGCGGGAGCCGGGTCAGTCAAGTCATCAGCTGGCACGTATATAGCTTGCACAGAAGTAATAGATCCGTCCTTTGTAGATGTAATACGTTCTTGAAGATAACCCATTTCGGTGGCCAATGTAGGTTGATAACCAACAGCAGAAGGCATTCTACCAAGAAGAGCAGAAACCTCTGATCCAGCTTGGGTAAAACGGAAGATGTTATCAATAAATAACAACACATCTTTTTTGGATACATCCCTGAAGTGTTCGGCTATTGTAAGACCTGTTAAACCCACACGTAATCTAGCTCCAGGAGGTTCATTCATCTGTCCGAAAACCAGTGCTGTTTTTTCTATAACGCCGGATTCAGTCATTTCAAGAAATAGGTCATTTCCTTCTCTTGTACGTTCACCAACCCCGGAGAAAACAGAATATCCACCATGTTCAATAGCAATATTTCTGATTAGTTCTTGTATAAGTACTGTTTTACCAACACCAGCACCACCAAACAATCCAATCTTTCCACCTTTGGAATATGGTTCTATCAAATCAACAACCTTTATCCCAGTTTCCAGTATTTCCTCTTCCGTTGATAAATCTTCAAACACAGGAGCTTGTCTATGGATTGACTTGTATTCTTTTGTCTCAATAGGTCCTTTTTCATCAATTGGATCACCTACAACATTAATAATTCTGCCTAAAACATTTTCACCCACTGGAACAGATATTGGTTTTCCAGTGTCGTATACAACCTCTTCTCTCACCAGACCATCTGTTGAATCCATTGCTACAGCTCTTACAATATTTCCCCCGAGGTGCAATTGAACCTCTAGAATAAGGTCAGGTTGATTCTCTCTTTTTATTTTTAGAGCATTATAAATCGCAGGCAGTTTTCCCTCTTCGAACTGCACATCAATTGCAGGTCCAATGATTTTTGTAATTTTACCTTTTATCATACTTACCTCATTTATTTCTTAATTATTTATAGCTTCGGCACCAGATGAAATTTCGATAATTTCTGTTGTAATAGCCGCCTGTCTGGCTCGATTGTACTTTAGTGTTAACGAGTTAATTAACTCTGTTGCATTATCCGTTGCAGAGTCCATTGCCGTCATTCTTGCTCCTTGTTCTGCAGCTGAAGATTCCAGCAATATTCTCCATACCTCAACATTTATGAATTTATTAGCCAGTTCATCAATTATTGTCTTCTTGTCAGGTTCATATAAGAAATCTAATTCTCTCACATTCTCAGACTCTATTGGAACAATGGGTAGAAGTTGCTTTATTACAACATCTTGTTGAATAGCAGATTTAAACTCATTATAAACGATCTTTACTTCGCCATAATTTCCCTCATTAAAGTCGGACATTATTTGCTTAGCTATATCCTTAGAAATCCATTTCATTGAAGAAATCAACGTATTTTTCTACAATCCGCCATTCTCTTTTTTTGAAGTATTCAACACTTTTCTTCCCAAGACAAATAATTTCTGTATCCTTGTTTTCTTTCAGGAAATCATAAGCAGCTCTTATTACATTGAAATTAAACGATCCTGAAAGACCTCTGTCTGAAGTAACAATCACGAGCAGCTTTTTCTTATTCTCAGGAACATCCTCCAATAGCGGATGATTATAGTTTTTATTCTTAAATTTCAAGGTTGAAATCATATCCATAACATAGTCAGCAAAAGGTCTGGCTTTAACAATCATATCCTGAGATTTTCTCAGTTTAGCTGCAGCAACCATTTTCATGGCATTAGTAATCTGCCTTGTGCTTTTTACGCTATTAATTCTATTCTTTATATCTTTTAAATTTGCCATAATTTACCGACTAAATTTTCTTCAGAGTTCGTTCACATATCTCTTTCATTTTTGCTTTTATCTCATCATTGAATTCGCCCTGATCTATAGATTTAGTAAACTCTGGGAATTCGCTATCCAAGGTATTGTATAATTCTTCCTCAACCTTTTTAACATTACCTTTTTCCACATCATCAAGGTACCCTTCGTTAGCCATATAGATAATCAAAATCTGTTTTGCTACCGATAATGGAGAATACTGATCCTGCTTCAGGATCTCTATAAGTCGCTCTCCCCTCTTCAATTGTGCTAGTGTAGCCTGATCAACATCAGATCCAAACTTTGAAAAAGATTCCAACTCTGTATATTGAGCCAAGTCAGTTCTCATTTGACCAGTCACCTTTTTCATAGCTTTAATTTGAGCGCTACCACCAACTCTTGATACTGACAAACCTGCGTTTACAGCTGGTCTTCTACCAGAATTAAAAAGGCTGCTACCAAGATATATCTGTCCATCGGTAATAGAGATAACATTTGTTGGGATATAAGCAGAGATATCGTCTGCCTGTGTCTCAATAATCGGTAAAGCCGTTAAAGATCCTCCACCAAGATCTTCACTTAGTTTTGAAGCTCTTTCCAATAGACGTGAATGAAGATAGAACACATCACCTGGATAAGCTTCTCTTCCTGGAGGTCTTCTGAGAAGCAGAGATAACTCACGGTATGCAACCGCATGTTTTGATAAATCATCATAGATAATTAATGCATGTTTACCATTATCCCTGAAATGTTCACCGATTGAAGCACCTGTATATGGAGCTAGATACTGTAAAGATGCAGATTCAGCTGCGGATGCTAGAACTATTGTTGTGTAACTCATCGCATCGTAGCTTTCTAATGTTTTTACAATTTTCGCCACAGATGATTTTTTCTGTCCAATCGCTACATATATACAGAACACATCTGTATCTTTCTGATTAATGATTGTATCGATAGCGATAGCTGTTTTACCTGTTTGTCTATCACCAATAATAAGTTCTCTTTGACCTCTTCCAATAGGAATCATTGAGTCAATAGACTTAATACCTGTTTGCAAAGGTTCTTTTACAGGTTGTCGTTGGATAATACCAAGGGCTTTTCTTTCTACCGGCAGGAAATGATCTGTTTTGATTTCTCCTTTACCGTCAATAGGTTGGCCCAATGCGTTAACAACACGTCCAGACATTTGATCACCAACAGGGACCTGAAGAATTTTATTAGTACGCTTTACCAGGTCACCTTCTTTGATCTGTCTTGTTTCACCGAAAATAATGCAACCGACATTATCTTCTTCAAGGTTTTGCGCCATCCCCATAATGTTTCCAGGGAACATAAGCATTTCACCGGACATAACATTTTTTAAACCAAAAACACGAGCAATTCCATCACCAACCTGAACTACTTTACCCGTTTCCTGTATATCCAGATCAAATTTGAAATCATTTATTTTCGCACTTAAAATCGAACTTATTTCATCAGGATGTATTTTCATATTTACCTCTTTTAAACCTAATCATCATTCATTACGAATCTATGGAATTGTTGCAAATGATTTTTAACAGATCCGTCTATAACTTCATCCTCGGTTTCTGCTATAAAGCCACCAATTATCTCTTTATCTTCAATGAAGTTAAGAATTACTTCTCTACCATATTTCTTAGTTAGAAGTTTCTTTATTTTTTGTATGTTGTTATCATCTAATTCATGAGCTATTCTCAGATTAACCTTAATTGTACCCTTAAGCTCCATCACGTCTTGCTCAAGCTCATTCAATAAACTTTCCAGAATAGCAAATTTCTGTTTTGCTACCAATAAATTAAACAGTTTCATCCAGCTGTCACTAAAGGCTAAATCCTTCAAAATGGCAGAGAACAACTGCTCTCTTTCTTTAGCTGGAAAGATGAAAAGATTTAAGAAAGCAGATGCTTCTGGACTCTCTTTAAAAACCTTTTGTAAAAAAGCAATATCATCAAGTAACCGAGCATAATCCTTTGATTCGAATAATGATAGAAAAGCTTCGGTATACCTTTTTGCTATCAGTTTATTTTTCACTGTAGCCCCTTTCAAGGATTGATGTTATAAGCTTATTATCTTCTGCTTTATCGATCTTCTTCGTTAGGAATTTTCCCGATAATTCAGTTAACATTTTTGCTAATTCATCTTTAACTTCGATAACTGCTTTTTCTTTTTCATGCTCAAGTTGAATTTCTGTTTCGCTGAGAATTTTCTTTTCTCTATTTCTCGCATCATCAATAATGACTTGAGCCGATTTTTCAGCATCTTTTTGAGCCGATTTTTTCATTGTCCTTATCTCTTCCGCAGCATTTTTTAGTTCATTCTCTTTTTGAACAGCATATTTCTCTGCAGAAACCTTAGCATCGTTAGCATCTTTTTCATCCTGTGCTATTCTTGCTTTACGATCTGTTAAGAACTGGCTTATCGGCTTATAAAGTAGCTTGTTTAATATTACAAGTAATACAATAAAATTCAGTATTACAAGTATCAGTGTAAAATCTAAACTAATCATAATATCTCCGGTTATTTACTTTGATGGGAGACCACATCGATTATGTTGAGAATATGAGAAGTAATGCTATAACCAATGAATAAATACCTGTAGATTCAGATACAGCTTGTCCAACAAGCATTGTTCTTGTAATCAAACTAGCATTTTCGGGTGATCTTGCAATACCTTCACAAGCTTTCCCAGCAACAAAACCTTCACCAACACCTGGGCCTAAAGCGCCAAATCCCATACAAATTCCTGCTCCTAATAAAGCAGCTGCGCGTGCTATTTGATCCATTGTTTCCTCCGTATATTTAATTTTTTATATAACAAACAATAATAAAAATGCTACTACTAATGAATATATTGCGGTAGATTCTGATACTGCCGCACCTAAAAACATCGTTCTCATAATATTGGGTCTTTGTTTTGGATAACGACCAATCATATCATTTTCAAACTCGAAATAAATATTTTCCAAAACAAAAGATTCATTTACTTTTAATG
>CAYYLA010000049.1:0-13498 GCA_964441785.1 uncultured Candidatus Cloacimonadota bacterium
AATAGTCCTTCTTCTCTTTACCACTCAAGAGTGGTCAGATTAGGAGGGCAGGAGGTTAAAATGAAAAAGTTTATAATGTTTTCTGTTACTTCTATGGTTATTCTTCTTTCAGGCTGTATATTGTTTGAATCAGTTGATCAACCAACTTCTGCATTACCAGGTGAAGCATTTACTGTTTCTATAGATGTTATTACAGAAGGAGGTGGCTATTCACCATTCTTTGGAGTTTGTCTTCCCAATGGTTGGACTATTACTGGTGATTCAATTGGTTGCACTGGTGTTTATAATGGAACTATCTATTTCGATTCGTACATCTCTTCCGAACAGGAAAATGTAAGTCCTGCCCCGGAGGGCTACTACTGGTGGGCAGGGGCTGGAGGAGGTGTAGATACAAATAGTGGTGATGTTAACGGACAATTTGATATTCAAACAGATGACCAACTGGGGCTGTTTTCTCTAGATTACATGTTAGGACATTCTGGGGGATATGGTGCACACGATTTTGGAGGGAATAAAGATAGAAGTGATAACCATTTGATTGAAGTTATTGATGAATATACCCCCGGAGATTTACAAGCTATTGTTGAAGAAACTTCCGTAGTTTTGAATTGGAATACCCCGAATATTACTGAAGGTTTGATGGGATATAACATATATAGGGATGAGCAGGTAGTTAACCAAAATATGGTTTTGGAAACTACATATACTGATGCAGATCCTCCTAATGGAACCCATTATTATGCTGTATCTTCCCTCTACGATAACGGTAGCGAACATCTTATGTTGTATAGGTTACCAGTAATATTCGGTAATATTTTCGTTTCGCCTGAAGGTGATAATACCAACAGCGGCACATCTTTTGACGATGCTTTTTTAACGATTTCTTATGCTATATCAATCGTTGCTCTGGATCCTTCTCATCCCATAACAGTTTTTCTCGCTCCCGGTGTATATAGCTCTAATACCACTGGTGAGCAGTTCCCTATTGCGTTTGTCGATTATGTATCAATTGTAGGTAGCGGAGAAGAGGAAACAATTCTTGATGCAGAAAACCAAAGTACTGTTCTGGAATTTGTAAATATAAACAATAATTCTGTTCAAGACCTAACAATAAGTAATGGTTCGAGTGGTGGTGCTTATTATGGTGGTGGGATTTATTGTTCTAACTCCAGTCCGAGTATTGTTAATGTAACTATAACAGGTAATTATGCTTATTATGGTGGTGGAATTTACTGTAAAAATCAATCCAGTCCGATTTTAGTGAATGTAACAATATCTGGTAATTCAGCTACGAGGGGCGGTGGAATTTACTGTATAAATCAATCCAGTCCAAGTTTAACAAATGTAACCATATCAGCTAATTCTGTTTCCAGTCAATTTGCAGGTGGTTATGGCGGAGGAATATACAGCGATGGTTCCAGTCCGAGTTTAGTGAATGTAACAATATCTGGTAATAGCGCTGATGATCATGGTGGTGGGATATGTTGCAGTTCTGATTCCAGTCCGAGTTTAGTAAATTGTATTCTCTGGAATGACACACCGCAAGAGATTTATTTTTTTTCCAGTTCAGTTACTGCGACATATTCCAATATACAAGGTGATTGGACTGGAGAAGGTAATATTAACGAAGATCCCTTATTTATTGAAACAGGTGATCATCCCTATTCTCTTCTGGAAGATTCTCCCTGCATAGATGCTGGAACTCCTGATACAACTGGTCTAAATCTTCCACCCTGGGATATAATTGGCAATGAACGTATCTGGGATGGTGATGGGAATGGAATTGCAATAATTGATATGGGAGCTTATGAATACGGTGCTCCTCCATACACTGAAGCTGATGAACCCATAATTTCAAATTCCACACAGCCAATTTCAAATTTAAAAAACTATCCTAATCCCTTTAATCCAACCACAACGATCAGCTTTGAACTAACCACCGAGAACACCGAAGATGCGGAGCTTGTGATCTACAACATTAAAGGTCAGAAGATCAGAAAATATTCAATATCCAATATTCCCCGTACAGTCATACACTCCTTACGGGGCAGGCAATATTCAATAACCAATGATCAATATTCTGTCACCTGGGATGGTACTGATGATCAAAACAAGCCAGTAACATCTGGAATCTACCTCTATAAATTGCAGACTGGTAAAGAAGTAATAACGAAGAAGATGATCCTGTTAAAATAGCCCTGCTTATTTGTATCACTCAAGAGTGGTCAGATTCGGAGGACAAGGAGGTAACATGAAAAAAGCAATATTTTTATGTTTTATTGTAACTTTCATTTTTTTCTTATTCATAAATGCTTATACTCAAAATATCGAATTTGAATCCCACATAATAGATGGAAATACTCATGGAGCTCGTTCAGTCTATGCAGTTGATATAGCCAGCGACGGAGATATTGATGTTCTTTCCGCTGGTTCTAGTGGAATTACCTGGCATTTGACTGAGTTTCCATTTCAAGGAGGTTTTTATGTATAGAGTATTATCAGTTTTTTTAATAACAATAATCACAATAATATCATTAAATGCAATTGAACAGGATCTTAGCACAGCAGAAGTGATTGCAGGGAATTTCTTAACTTATAAATCTTCTGACGCTACAATTTCAGCTTCTCAGATCTTATCTTCTAACCGGGCTAATCTGGTTTACATTTTTGGACTGGAACCGGATGGTTTTATAGCTATGAGTGCTGACAATGATGTATATCCAATTATTGCCTATTCTTTTCGTAACAATCCGAATGAGACTGGAAATATAATGCTGGATATACTGCCGGAAGATGTAAGTAACAGATCAGAATATAATCAGATAAGTAGAGACCGAGGCTTAGCCAATAATCTAATCTGGGATCAATATTACGCAGGAGTTCAGTTACGAACAGGGTTTGAACAATGGCCTGCCGGAGAGACAGCTGGGACTGACGGCTGGGTGGAAACCACCTGGAATCAATCCGGAGTATACAATCAGTTCTGTCCGCTGGATAATAGTGGTGTACGTTCTGTTGTAGGTTGCGCGGCTACTACTATGGCAATGATAATGGATTTCCATCGTTATATAGGAAATGTTTCTTTTAGTGATGCCGATGACTATTACACATTGAGCGAAGGGATGCATATTGATGATGATCATGAAGAGAGGGATTACCCGGCTTTTCCTGAACTGAATGAATATCTGGAAGATCTAATAATGCATTATCAGTCAGAAATACCGATCACAGATGAGGATAAGGCTGCCCTGAGTTTTGCTGTCGGTGTTTCTGTTGAAATGGATTACAGTTCTTTTGGATCCGGTGCATCTGAAGGTTTTGCTATTTCGTTTATTTATAAATTCGGGTATGACAATGCGGAAGAAGTTGAATATGAAGATTATGACTTCTTTGAACGGATGCAGGAAAACATGATAATGATGCGACCGGTTGGGATGGTAATTTCTACAAACTCTTCCAATCCTAGTGTACATTCTATTGTAGTAGATGGAAATAATACTGACGATTATTATCATCTTAATTATGGCTGGGGTACCTCCAACAGTACCTGTTGGTATTCCCTGCCTGAAGGAATGCCCTCTGGATATACAATAATTATTGCGGCATTAATGGATATTGAAGGTGGAACTGTTCCGGTCGAAGTATTTGGAAATGTTATGACAGATGGTATCTCACCAGTGGGAACCGAGATCTACCTGGAAGGTGAAAGATATTCTTATCATTTTACGATAGAAGAAGAAACCGGCAGTTTCACTCTTCCAGCTGTTCTGGAGGGAAATTACAGTGCTACAGCTTCATTAACAGACAGAATCCATTATCAGCACTTGGAAGATATCTATATAGATGCAGACAATAATACTATTCAGTTCCAATTAGGAAATTTTGATGCAGTTACTGGTGAGGTTACCGCTCCGGTAAATGTGCAGAATTGTCATTTAGTATTGTATCAAGAAAATGTACCGGTTTATGAAGGTACAACTGAAACAGACGGCAGTTTTTCTATTCCAGATGTTCTCCCTGGGATCTATACAGTTTCAGCCAGTATGTCAGGAAATTATTATGCTCAACAGGAAATTGAGATAACTCTGGAGAATCAGACCTTTGATATGGAATTGGAACATTATAACGGAGAAATAGCTTTAACATATTCAACTTATCCCGAAGGGATCTGGTCTTTTATACCAGACGATACGCTGGCCTGTGCAATAAAACTTAATGCTGGTGATCACTCAGAACTAAGTGGTGATATTTTGAGTCAGATCCGTTTCAAATGTCCCATTGCGCAGGATGGAGGTGCGATAACAGCTCAGATCTGGGAAGGAAATCTTTTGATCGCTGAGAAGGAGGTCACTGAGTTTTATGCTGATGAATGGATCACCTGCGATCTGGAGAATTATATCCTGCTTGATTCTCAGAAAGATTATTATGTCGGTTATACAATTACATCCGAAAATGGTGCCATTGCATATCATGATAACAGTCCCAGGGTTTTAGGCAAAGGTGCTTTTATAGCACATCCGTGCTGGATTGAATTACCGCCTGGTAATTTCGATTTTAATTTTTGTATAGAAGCAGTTATTGGTACACAGGAATTTGGAGTTGTAAGTGGAAATGTAATATTAGAAGGGGGAGATGGAAATATCCTGGATGTATGCATTAAAGCTGATGATTATACAGCTCATCCAGATGAAGATGGAAATTATCAACTTCCTGTAAAATATGGTGAATATGATCTGTCTGCCAGCTTATCGGATTATAACGAATATTCAATAGTCGGGATCGTGATCGATGAGGAGAATTCAATTCTGGTAGATCAGAATATTGAACTACAGTATGGAGTTCCTACCAATGAGGATATACCAGTAAAGATTGCATTTTTAAGAAATTACCCCAACCCCTTCAATCCCTCTACTAGAATAACGTTTAGTTTAACCACCGAGAACACAGAGAGCACAGAACTAGTCATCTACAATATTAAGGGTCAGAAGATCAGAAAATATTCAATATCCAATATTCCCCGTACAGTCATACACTCCTTACGGGGCAGGCAATATTCAATAACCAATGATCAATATTCTGTCACCTGGGATGGTACTGATGATCAAAACAAGCCAGTATGCTCTGGTGTTTATCTCTATAAGCTTAAAGATGGTAATCAGGAATTAATCCGAAAAATGGTTCTGATGAAATAGCGAGGAATAAATGCGAATAACGATGATATGTTTTATAGTTATCTTCATTTTGAGCTGTACTGAAAGCTCTACAGGTCCTGATGAAGAAAATACAGTAATGGACATTGATGGAAATGTTTATAATACTATACAGATTGGAGACCAGCTCTGGATGGTAGAAAATCTGAAAGTTACTCATTACAGGAATGGAGACTCAATACCAGAAGTAATAGATGATGAATATTGGATAAGTACCAACGAAAGTGCCTATTGTGTTTTTGATAATATTCCTTCCAATTCCGATACCTATGGAAACCTTTATAACTGGTATGCAGTAACAGATCTCAGAGGGCTTGCTCCTGAAGGTTGGCATATTCCTTCAGATGAAGAAATAATGGAACTGGAGATGTACTTGGGTATGACTTATAATGAAGCTCATAATGGTATGTGGCGTGGTACTAACGAGGGTAGTAAATTAGCCGGCAGACTAGATCTCTGGGTTGAAGGGGACCTGGTAAATGATAATGAATTTGGCAGTAGTGGTTTTATCTTTCTTCCCGGTGGGTATCGTGAGTGTGAGGGTGGAGATTTTATGAATATAAGTGCCAGTGCACTCCTGTATACCTTCACTGAATTCAATAATGATAGAGCTTGGCTTCGTAATGTGAACTATTACATCACTGGTGTAAGTAGATATACCACACCGAAACAAACTGGGCTTTCGGTTCGATGTGTTAAGAATTAATTATTTGTCTCTTTATCCTTCGACTCCAGTCTTCCCTGCACCACTCGCGAGTGGTCAGGTGCGCCTTGGCAGGCCGCTCAGGATGACAGAGAATTATAGAAATCTATTGTTTGCGATGGCAACGATGACTACGACCAACCCGTAATATCAGGGATCTACCTTTATAAATTGCAGGCTGGTAATCGGGTGTAACGGCATTTAAAAAATGGCGTTGACATGGGTTGCTGTTTCGATATTTAAGGTTGGGGTAAGAGATGACCAGATAAACGCATGGGTGCCATCTCCTCCGTTACATTGCTGAAGTGTGGGGGTTACACCAAAGTGGTCATTGAGCAAAGATCCTCGAAGGGAATTTGCCCGGGCTATCTTCGGTATTGTTTCAGCAGTTTGTGATGGGATATTTACAGTTGTGGGTGGGGCATAATCTGGCTGTAGCGTGTATAGCCCGAACGATAGGCACAATGCTACCGTCGTAAATAAAATTCTCATTTGTGTGGGCCTCCTAAAGAATTTATATGGGTTATTTTTATTAGTGTGTAAAATTAATGTCAAGAAATAGTTAAGAAATTAAGTTCATTAGTTACAGGTAATAATTATTTCTAAAAAATATGGTGATTGATAAAGAATACATTAAGATAAAATTATTAGATTAATAAATTATAGTTGCTGTTGAAATAAATAAAGTTATTCTGCATGTATTTTTTTTCAGCTTATCTTAAAAAAACAAATAATATTTTCGATGATTTTATTTATGTTAGTTCAATGATAATTCGATTGACAAATATTGGATAATTCCATAAATTAAATAATATTAGTTAAAACTTAGTAATTCCATTAAGTAAAAAAAAAGAAGTTAACGTGAAAAAAATTATCATTATACTGATTATGCAATGTTCGTTTCTTTTTATGTTGATGGCTCAAACGGAATATTTTGAACCTGAAAGTGTTACCCAAGATGCAAATACCGGTAATTATCTTGTTTCCAATTATAATAACGGAAACAGTAATATTGTCGTTGTCGACCATAGCCATACCATTATTGATACACTGGTTGACAATGTTTCAGAATGCTTGGGAATACACGCTTCTGACGGCATATTATATGCTTCTTGTGATAGATATCTCAGGGGATATGATCTGATATCAGGGGCTGAAGTTTTTCAAATATATGTCTCAGCCAATGGATGGTTGGATGGAATTACATCTGATAATGAGGGATATCTCTATGTTGTTGATACAGGCGGCCGAGTTTTCAAGGTTGATCCAGAAATGTCTGAGGTTGATGTTATAATTCAAGGATTGCCATCAAGTACTCAAGATATCGAATATGATTGGATCAATAATCGACTTATTATTGTTGCCTGGGCTTCGGATTCGTCAATTCATAGCTATAATTTAGAAACAGAAGAAATCGAAGAAATCACCAATACAGACATAGGAAGATATGATGGGATCTGTATGGATGCAGAAGGTAATTTTTATGCTGCTACCCATTATGGATCAGATCATGTCTACAAGTTTGACAACGATTTTGCACCTGACTACGAAACAATTGACGGAGATTTTAATGAACCTGCGGGTTTATATTACGATAGTATTAATGAGCTACTTATTGTTCCCCAATTTGGAGCAGATTCTGTTAGTTTTATTCCACATGCTATGATTGATTCAGATGAAATAGTAACGCAAGATTTACCTGTAAATCTAATGAACATTCCTAATCCTTTTAATCCTGAGACCTGGATTCATTATTCCATAAGTAATGAATCCGTTCATGTTAAATTATCCATATTTAATGTAAAAGGACAGGAGATAGTCACACTGGTTGATAAAATGGAATATCCGGGGACAAAACGTGTGATGTGGAACGGGAAAGATAAGCATGGAATAGAACAACCCAGTGGTATCTATTTTTCTTGTTTAAAAACAGGTGATAAAGTATTAACAGATAAATTACTGTTGCTTAAATAGAAAAACAGCAGAAGAATAAAGGATTCATATTCAAAATCAGATAATAGTATATGCAAAATATATAATTTGAAAATGTATTTGAATAACTGAAATCATGTAAAGTTTTGGCTATTTATCAGCTATTACACTCCTTAGATGTATGATAAATTGTACTCCGGGTGTTGACTTACCTTCCAGAATAATGGTCCCACCTAAACGTTCAATGGTCTGTTTGACTATAAATAATCCTATCCCTGTATTTCCGGTTTTCCCAGATGAGAAACCTTCTTCAAAGATATTATCTTGAATATCTGGACTTATACCAGAACCGTTATCCTGATATCTTATCTCACAAATACTCTTTTTTGAGGATATCTTTAATTGAATTTCAGAAGCTTCTCCATGTTTTATTGAATTATTTATCAAGTTCTTAAAAACTGAATAAAGAGCATCATCTCCATAGACTGAACAATCTCCAACTATATCAAAATTTATGTCAGGATAATCTAAAATTATTTCATTGAGAAGATGAGATAAATGAACTATGTAAATATCTTGATTTGATTCTATTAGTACTTGATACTTTTTGTAATCTTCGATGGTTTTAAGGCTTCGTAATACAGTTTTATCGATTTCATTCAATATAGCACTATTGTCAGTTTTTTTGTAAATTTTCATTGCACTGTTTATAACTACAAAGTCATTTGCCAAATCATGACGAATAATTTTGTTCAAAATACTTAAACGTTCTTTAGTTTCTACAAGGTCTTTTGTACTTGCGAGTAAGAGTTTATTACTTTTACGCAATTTGAAAAAGAAATTTGAAAAAACTAAAACAAATACCAGAAGGGATATCATTATAATTAAAAAAATGGTATGAATTTCATTTAATGTTTTATCCTCTTCATAAGAGATAATGTATCCAACTTTATCGCCTTTAACATTTGAAATTGGGAAGAGAGAAACAATATATTTACTATTATCAAAACTACTCTCTAAAACCAGCGGAAGATAAGCATTCAAAGGTTTGCGCGTTTTTTTTCTGATATCTTTATTAATTGCTTTAATATCATCTGGGATATCCACATATTTTTCTAAAACAAATCCATCATGAAGATCAGATTCGATATAATTTGACTTTTCGGAGGAGAATATTTTTTCATCAACAACATCTTTGTCGATTATGAAATAGTATTTTTTCTTGAAAACTTTCTGCATCTCTTCTTTGATAGCTTCGAAACTTGAACTGATTTCAACACTACCGAGATGTTTCTCATCATCTGTGATTATTGGAAATACATATCTGAATCCATTAAAAATTCTGCCCTCTTCAAATCCCACATGAGGTTTCAGATCAATATTGGTCTGTTTTATAGAAAATCTGATATTAGTAAGATCATCGCCATATTTACCAGGACGATGAAATCGTAAAAAACTCCTGTTATCAGGATGATGAAAATGTAACTGTCGAATTTTAAATTTCTTTAATCTGGCATATAATGGATTTAGCTTATCTAATAATTGTTGCCTCGCATTATCTACAGTTTCCTGTTTGTCTGAGTTTGCACCTTCCATGATCATCCAGATTTCCGGTTGATTGATAATCTCATTATAGATTATCTGAGTATAACGTAGATAAGAGTGCATGATGGTATCATAAGATATTTGCATTTCACCAATTTTTATACGTTTATAGTCATCAATCTTAGCGTGATAAAAACTGTTTATCATAAGGTAGAATACAGAAATTATTATAAATATTACAAGCAGGTAGAGATATTTCCTACTGTCTTTTATGGTTTTGTTTGAATTATTGTTTTGATTCATAATTCCTCTCCTTTCATCACCATATCTCTCCTAGACGCAGCAATTCATTCCACACTCTTCATCCTATCTTCCATCCTTGTCTGCCAATTTTTTTGGGCGGATTCTATATCCTACTCCACCCCTTCCATTAACTTCTCAATTGTCTCTTTACATAGCTCAGCAGAACGCTCAGGTGTCTCACTTTCTACATATACTCTTACAATTGGTTCCGTACCTGATTTCCGCATATGTATCCAATATTTATCACCCAGCACTTTGATCCCATCTGTTCTATCCTGAGGAAGATCATTAAATTTTGTCTCAGCATTCTCCATAACCTTATCAAGTTGGTCTGGAGCAACCTTGATTTTATCTTTGGCAAAATGATATTGAGGTATCTCTTCTATCAACGTTGAAACTGTTTCATTACGTTCTGCAAGATAAGCTAAAATCAAAGCCATTCCTGCCGGAGCATCTCGAGTATAATGTACCTCAGGACAGATGATACCACCATTCCCTTCACCTCCAATAGGACTCTTCAATTCCATCATCAACTTACCTACATTGATCTCTCCAACCTTGGTGCGATGAACAGAAACTCCCATCAAACCAGCAATATCTTCAGAAGCCATAGAGGATGATAGATTTGTTACTATGTCACCTTTTACTTTGCCTAAAATGAATTTCTCAGCAAGGAGTAACGAATTCTCTTCGCCGATACAAACACCTTTCTCAGATATGATTGCCAACCTGTCCACATCAGGATCGGTTGCAAATCCAATATCAGCTCCCGCTTCTTTCACTTTGGCTTCTATCTCTGTCAGATTCTTGGCCAAAGGTTCGGGTGTATGAGCAAAATGTCCGGTAGTCTCACTGTTAATCTCAATCACATCACATCCAAGCTCTTTCAATAACTGGGGCGAAATATTCCCCCCGGCTCCATTAACAGAGTCCAACACAACCCTAAAATTTTTCTTTATGATAAGCTCTTTATTGATATATGGGATATCTAAAATCTTGTCAATATGGCGTCGAGAACCTTCATGATCGTAACTTAATGTTCCCACATTCTGCCAGTCTGCATAGGGGATAGGTTCATCCAGGGTAGAAAGGAATTTCTCTGCTCGTTCCGGGAAAAGGAACATCCCATTTGCATCTACAAGCTTCATAGCATTCCACTCTGCTGGATTATGCGAAGCTGTGATAGAGATCCCTCCAACTGCATCCGATTCTTCTACCGCAAGCAAAACAGTTGGCGTTGAGACAATTCCCAAATCTCTAACGTTACAACCTACGCTCATCAACCCGGATATAACTGTATTTAACATGATTGGTCCCGTTGTCCTGGAGTCGCGCCCTACAACAATTTCACCTTTACCACAAAATACCCCAAAATGAGCTGCAAAATTCATGGCGATCTGCGGTGTTAACGTCTCACCAAATATTCCTCTAATCCCCGAAACGCTTATCATCAGCTTACTCATAAAATCTCCTACTTATTCTATTTTATAAATTCTGTCTTAATTTCGTACCTATCCTGTTGCATGATATCCAAATTCTCAATTATCGCTTTATACTCATCAAGCTGCTTCTGATCAGGAACCTGATGCTCCCCCGTCTTATAATCCAGAATCATGATTTTCTTCAATCTATGATTTACCACCATTCTGTCAATTCGCTTCTCATTTTTTTTCTCATCAAAAACTACCAACTCATTGTAAACATCATCCCAATATTCTCGACTAAAATAATTTTGGTTTTCCACAATAATTTTGTTTGCAATTGCGATATATTGCTCCAGCAATCCTATCTCCAGAATGGTCCCGTATTTCATTACGATTCTATCTCTTGCTCCGGTAATCTCTTCTTCTTCAGCAAATGTGATGTATGACAGATACTCATGAATCACAATACCTCTCTGCTGAGATGCCTGTTCCCTCTTTATCAATTCTATATCAAAAGGCTGCAATTGCTTTCCATTTTTTTCGTTTCTCAGGTTGGATAAAAGCAGCTGGTTCTGCCAGTTAACACTTGCTCCGGTTTCCTGACCGCAAACCGCAGCTTCAACCACTTCTGGCATTCCCTCTTTAAATGAAAATCCAGAGGTTATCGTTGATAGATCAATATCACAAATTTCTGCCAGACTAATCGTAAAAATACGATTAATTGAGCTCTCTTTTATTGGATCTATTTTGCCGATCAAATCCTGAAATCCTTTTTTCAGATTGTAAAAACCACGAATAATTAGATGTTTTTTCACCCTGGTAACAGCAACATAAAGGCTGTTCAATTCTTCGATCATTCGCTTCTGTAATTCTAATTGATGAAGAGGTTTACAACTACCATAATTCAATATTACACCATAATTTAATGTCATCAAAAGAGGAGAGATACCACGGTAATATGGGTCAAACTGGTAAGATAAATGCAAGGGTGATCGATTTTGAGCTGAGGTTGGATTTGCATCATAGAGAAAAAATACTGTCGAAAATTGTAACCCCTTGGATTTATGAACACTCATCAGACGAATTACTTCTGACTGTTCAAGTCCTACCTGATTGAAATCACTACTTTCACTATGCTCTTCGATAAAATCGAGGAAATGTTCAACACTGGCAGAGATATCGCTTCCTCCCTTATAAAAGTTTGATGATATCTCCAGGAAATAGTGCAAATTACGCAAATCAAGCTCGGTAGGATAGAGCAGATTAATCTTGAAAATCTCGATAATATTTCTAATTAACGAGGTAAGACCCTGGTTATCCAACCTGCCAGAGATTTCTCCAATTGATTGCATGATTGGATGATTTCTTGTTCTGGAAAAAAAGTCAGTTCTATTTTCTGACTCCTTGTGAAGTGTAATAATTTCTTTCATCTCAACTGCAGAATAGAGTACAATATCAGATCGAAGAAATCTAAGCAGATCCATAATATCATCTACAACCAGATAGCGGAGAAGGTAGATGATTGGTTTGATGGCAATGTGCTGGAAAACTGAATTGGAACTTTCCATCAAATAGGGAATATTATGAGCAGATAAAACCTCTGCTAAAATTGCTAGATCCTTATTCTTCCTTGCCAGAATAACGGTGTCCGATACATCTATTGAACCTTTGTTTATCAAAGGTATAAGATCTTCGATAACAAAATGCTCGAAATAGGAGCGTTTATCAAAAGCCTCGTCAGCAAGATTCGTTAAAGCAAAATCTACATATCCCTTTAAGGATGTATCATTGGCAGAAACATTATGATAACTCCAATCAATATCGGCTGATGCTAAAAAATGATGGAGTCGATCATTACTGAAAAGGGTGTTGATTTTCTGCGAGATAAATTGAGAATATCTGAAACAACATTCAAGCTTTTCCGGCTTTTCTTCGCGTTGTAATAAGTGTCCCGCTTTTAACAGCAGATCACGTTCACCACCCCGCCATCCGTAAATCGATTGTTTTTCATCGCCTACAAGGATGGCTCCTCCATATTCTTTGACGCCATCTCCACTTATTATTTCACTGATTATGGGTTGTAGTATTGACCACTGGATTACACTGGTATCCTGGAACTCATCAATCAATAAAAACCGGATATTATAACTCAAAAACTCATAGAAAATATTTAATACACTTCCGGAATCAAAGAGGGAAATTTCCGGATCGTAAAGAAATCGATAGGTGTAATAACTGATATCATCGTAAGTGAAAATGGAATCTCGGAACTTGATTCGGTCATAGGTTTTGTAAATTATCTGAGCAATCTCAAGTATCTCCTGGTGCTCCCTGATAAGGAATGAATGTAGTATATAATCGCTCAGATAATCCCTGGCCTG
>CAYYLA010000050.1:0-6304 GCA_964441785.1 uncultured Candidatus Cloacimonadota bacterium
TTAAAATACCTAGAGGTTTACCTAATGAATGGAAAGTTTATAAAGGTGAATGTCTCTGGAAAATCGCATCTTACCCTGAAGTTTATGGTAGTGGTGCTAAATGGCCGGCAATCTATCGCGCCAATAAAGATAAGATCAACGATCCTGACTTAATCTATCCTAACCAGGTATTTGATTTACCTAGAGAATAGTAGAAATATTATTATTGAGCCTCTCCACCTGCTGGGGAGGCTCTACGTTTTAAATAACCTTGGAAAATAAAAAAATTCTCGCAGCTTTTGTCGGTAGTGCTTTGCTGGCAATACTTTCGCTATTTGTTAATCCTCACAGATCTATTACTTCGGAGTATGATCTAACCCTGGGTCAAATTGCTGAAAAAGATGTTATTGCCCCTTTCGAATTCTATATCTATAAAAGTAAAGAAATCCTTGCTGCAGAACAGGAAACCGCTGCCGCTAAAATTAGACCAGTCTATAGAGTGTCAGAAAATCTGAAATTCAATGCCCAGAAAAACCTCGATTTTGTTATGCAATTCTTCCAGGTAAATGATGATACTACTGATGAAGATATCCTGAGAAATCTCTCAAGAAGCGGCTATTTTCTCAGTCAGGAATCTGTAAATTATTTGCGTGATGATTTGATTCGTTTTGATTTATACGAGAAATTAACAGAAAAATTAGCCCGGATTTTTACCATTGGAATTTATCCTGAAAATTATTCCTATGATCGAATTAAAATTTATAAAAAAAATGTTATCGAAGAGTTTACTCTTCCTCGTCTTTACTCGTTAGATGAGGCAAAATCAAAACTATTGATCCTTTTCGAAAAAGAGGAAGAGAAAAAGGTTATTCATGAATTGAGTAATATCCTCCTGATAAGTAATATTATTATCGATAACGATTTAACTGCAATAGAAAAACAGAAAGCTAAAGATGCGGTTACATTGACTATTGGCAAGGTCTTAAAAAATGAGAAAATTATTGAAAAAAATCAGAAAGTAACCTATGCCGAGATTCAGAAAATGCAATCACTGCTCCGGGCACAAGAGGCTCAGCAGTTGTCAAAATCAGAATTTGAGATTCTCCTTTCTGCTTTTGGGACATTTGCACTGACTTTTCTTATTTTGCTTTTGCTCAATTATATTATTCTCTCCTTTCTTCCAGAAGAATTTCACGGTTCTGATAAGTTTAACTTCCTCATATTAACCGTGATTTTCTCAATTCTAGCGACCATCTTAGTTAACAGGATTCTGGAATTGAACTCATTGCTGATACCATTCAGTATGTCTGTTCTATTAATTGGCATCATCTATAAACCCTTCTTTGCTATGATCTACAATTTCTTCAGTTTTTTCCTCATAGCTATGATTCTTAATTGGGATTTTTCCAATATCTCTATTATGACCATAAGTACTTTAGGTGGTTTGATGGCTTTGAGTAGAGTCAAAAAAAAGAAGGAATATTATCCCGTTACAATCTATCTCTCAATAAGCTTTCTGGTAGTCTGCATCATATTCTCTTTCATTAATTTTCAAACACTGGAGGTATTTCTTTCCCATCTTGGATATGGATATCTTTCGATAACAATTTCAATTATTGGTTTGATTGTTCTGCTCCCTTTGATTGAGAGAAAACTCAATATGGCAACCAAACAGTTACTTTTAGAATTATTGGATTTTGATAATCCACTTTTAAAAAAATTATCCTTACTATCTCCGGGTACATATCACCATGCATTGATTGTTGGTAATCTAGCTGAATCAGCTGCTGAAGCCATTGGTGCTAATCATTTACTTGCAAGAGTTGGTAGCTATTACCATGATATCGGTAAGATTGAGAATCCAAAATTCTTCATAGAAAATAATCCTGATTCTTCAGCAATTCATGAAACTATGCTGGCCACAGAGAGTGCTCTGATTATAAAAAAACATATCGATGATGGCCTTAAACTGGCAAATAAATATCGTTTGCCTAAACCCGTTATCGATATTATTCAGCAACATCACGGAACTGGTAAGATTCGCTATTTCTACAAAAAAGCACAAGAGACAAATCTCATCGCTGAGGACTTTGAATTTGAATACAATGGACCCAAACCTCAATCAAGAGAAGCGGCTATTGTAATGATTGCTGATATAGTTGAATCTACTTCAAAATCCCTTGATGAAATTACCGAAGAAACCATCCGCAATGTTCTTGATAAAACAATAGATACATTGATTAAAGAGAAACAATTGGATGAAGCGCCAATAACATTAAAAGAGTTACAGACAATAAAATCCTATATGCTTCCAATTTTGATGGGAGTTTACAGGAAAAGGTTGGAATATCCTGAGTAATACAATTATACTTGATAATCAAACGGATTTAGCCGTTTCTGAAGAGGATTTTGAAGCAATAATGGATATGGTAATCAAGGGAGAAAACAAATCTGTGGATACCGAGGTAAATCTTCTGCTTTCTAATGATAGCTCGATAAAAGAACTTAACAGGAAATTCCTTGGAAATGATAAGGTTACGGATGTTCTCTCTTTTCCCTCCGAGTTGGTATTTATTCCCTTGCTGGGGGATATTATAATTGACACAGAAGTCGCAGATGCGCAAAAAGGAATTAATTCATTAAAGGATGAGGTTCTTTATCTGTTTTTACACGGATTATTACACCTTTTGGGATATGATCATCTCTCAAAAGCTATGGCAGATGTAATGTTTGAAAAACAGAAATATTATTGGAATCTTTATAAGAGGTAATCGGTCAGGTGGATTTAGGTATCTCATTTATTATAATTATTCTTTTCCTGATTTGTTCAGCTTTTTTTTCAGGATCAGAAACAGCGTTTTTTTCTTTATCCAAGGTACAAATAAAAAAACTGGAAAATTCAAGAAGATCAAAATCTCGTAGAATAATACGATTGTTAAAAAATCCCAGAGAATTATTAATAATAATCCTTCTTGGTAATACAATTGTCAATGTTCTTGCTTCATCAACTGCTGCATTAATTGCTATTAAAATTGGCGAGATATATATGTCGGATTCTACTCAAGGGGTTGCAATTTTTGTAGAAATCATAATCATGACATTGCTTTTATTGGTTTTTGGTGAGATAACACCCAAATTAATTGCTTATTCATCACCTCTTGAATTAGCTTCAAGTAATAGTTTTTTTATCGAGATAATGAAATATCTTTTGTGGCCCGCTATTAAGATTCTGGAATTGATCAGTGCTCTATTCTCGAAGGTAGACCAAGAGGATGATCAGGGGAACCTTACTACCGAAGAATTCAAAAATCTTATCAACAGTAAGGCTACCGAAGATTCCCTGGAAGAGAATGAGAAGAAGATTATTGCCAGTATCTTTAAATTCTCATCTACAACAGCAAGAGAGATACTTATCCCTCGTGTTGATATGATTGCAGCTGATATATCCGATGGTGTTGATAAAATCAAAGAGATTATTATGTCCTCCGGTCACTCCAAAATTCCAATATTTAAGAAGAATATCGATAATATTGTTGGGATGATCTATGCAAAAGATGTGATCCTGAATCCCGAAAAGAAATCAATAAATTCACTTCTGCGACCTGCGTTGTTTGTTACAGAAAATGTAATTATTCAGAATCTTCTTAATCAATTCAAACGTAGTAAAATACAGATAGCTATAGTTGTTGATGAATATGGTGGAACGACTGGATTGATAACCCTAGAGGATATTCTGGAGGAATTAGTAGGCGAGATTATGGATGAATATGATCAGGAGACGCTTCCTCTGGTAAAATTATCCGATGAAGAATATCGCATCAGCGGGATGTATTCCATTGCTGATCTGAACAGAGAATTCTATCTTGGAATTGATGAAGATGAATATGATAATTTAGCAGAATTTATCTTTGATAATATTAATCGTGTACCTCAGGTTAACGAGATTTTTACCTTCAAGGATATTGCTACGTTTACAATAACCAACGTAAGTTCTCAACGGATAAATTTCGTGAAAATGAAGCTCCATAAGACAAGTAATGAAACTGAAGAGTAGCTTATCAGCGCTGATAATTCTCTTATCATTTAATATTGCTGCCGAAGTTATTGATCTATCCATCAGATATCTGGGTATTAGAGTTGTAGATGTAACCATGAGTGATGATAAGGAATGTGTTCTCAATATCACTGCAAAAGCTACTCCCTTTGCAAGTATAGCCAGCAATATGGATAATTTTTACAGCTCTGTTTACCGTGGTAATTATCTCCCAGATCAGTACCGGAAGCGCATTGACCAGAAAGACTATTTTGAGGATCGCATTGTTGACTATGATCGAGAAAATTTAATTGCACGACGTGTAAGTTTTATCGATTCCTCACGTACCTCTACTTATCAGATAATGAAAGAGAGTCGTGATTTCTTTTCTGCTCTCTTCTCTTTGAGGAGTGAAGAAGCAGAGAGTGGTATCCTATGGTTGGATGCGGGAACATCAATCTGGAAGGGATATTTCACTTTGCTGGAGATAGAAAAAATCAGTACAGTGATGGGGAAGAGGCGTGCTCGAAAATATCAGATAACCTTTGATAAGATTTCTTCTCACAAACAGGAACGAAGTGATATGTTAACCAATAATCTGGTTGATGAAGAAAAAAGTCTCTATCTTTGGATAACTGATGATGAACAGGCTATTCCAGTAAAAGCAAAATTCAGGATGAAACCCTTTTCTGTAACCTGGAAATTGGAACATTATGAAGAGTAAGATTTTTTTTAGGATCTGTTTTATTCTCTGGATTTGTCTAATTCTCTTTCTTACATCATATCCAAAACTTTCTATACCAACCAACAATCTCTTGGGGGTTGATAAAATTGGACATTTTGGTGCCTATTTTGGACTGGCTCTGCTTTTTAACCTTATGCAAATAGACCGGGATTACAAGCAGACTCGAAACCTGCTTCTAAGAATAATGTTTATCATGCCTGTCCTGGATGAATTGCATCAGATACCAATCCCGGGACGTTCCTTCTCTTTCTTTGATATCCTGGCTGATCTTCTCGGTTTTTTCATTATTATTCTGATTTTTAACCAGCAAAAGATCAGATCTGCAATCAAAGGAGCATTGCAGAAATTAGATTGATAAGATTAACTAATTCTAGTCAGCTTTTACCTTTTTAAGTGAGATAACTAATTCAAATTTATATGGAGGTCGCTGCCATATCTGCTTATCAATATACTCTTGTGGATTCTCCATTATCTCTTTTTCACTAACTTCAACTACAGTGTTTTCTTCGGAAATAATCCAGTATTTATTTCCTTGTGCTTGAGGTTTTTTGGTTGTTGCCATAAGTTCTCCTATTACTTTATACTCCGGATGTTGCTCAACATATTCCAACAACAGCTCTAAGGATACCGCATCTTTATAGATCCGGCATTTTTCTCTGCAGGCTGCTGCACATACGATTATATCGGTATATTGCTTTGTTTTAGGGCAGATTATTAACCCTTGATTTTTTCTTCGTTTTATTCGTGCCAAATCAGCTCTCTATAAGTTTGTATTCCATTAGCGCTTTGCGTAATAATGCTCTATTGGAATCAGTTAACGGGCACATTGGCATGCGGAACTCCTGCTCTATCATTCCCATCATTGCCAGGGATTCTTTCACGGGGATAGGGTTGGTTTCGATGAACATGATTTTGTTCAAATCTAACAGGTGAAGATGTAATCTGCGAGCTTCTTCCAGATTACCTTCCTGGAAGGCTTGCCATAAATCATGTACAAGGGCCGGTACTATATTGGCTGTTACAGAAATTGCTCCATTTACTCCACAACTGTATAATGGTAGATTTAAGGCATCCTCTCCAGACATAATGGAGAAATTCTCGGGAGCTCCTTTTGCTATCTGCGACGCTTGAACAAGATTACCGGTAGCCTCTTTTATCCCAATAATCTGCTGGAAATCATGAGCCAGTCTAAGGGTTGTTTCACTGTTCATGTTAACACCGGTTCGTCCTGGTACATTGTAGATTACGATGGGAATATCTGTCTCCTTCACAACTGCTTCAAAGAATTTATACATACCTGTCTGGGTTGGCTTATTATAGTATGGAGTAATTACCAGAGCGTAGTCTGCACCGGATTCTTGAGCTCGTATGGTTGCGGAGATGGTGTGATGAAGATTGTTTGTTCCTGTGCCTACCATAACTGGGATTTTCCCGGCTATCTTGTTTATGGCAAACCGGATCAACTGATCTTTTTCATCACCCGCCAATGCTGGACTCTCACCTGTCGTCCCACATAATAATATACCATCTGTTTTATTATTCAGATG
>CAYYLA010000050.1:6314-12905 GCA_964441785.1 uncultured Candidatus Cloacimonadota bacterium
CTTCATTAATAATTTTTACATTAGAAATATCTATAAAAGGAATTTTATATGTTTTAATACAATAGTCTAAATATCTGTTGAAAATTTCTGAGTCGACATATAAGGCTGTAAATCTTGAGATCTGATTATAATCAATCTCTTTATTTTTGAAGGGTGTTACTAATGCTACAAATGATCCTTTTAACATAATACCTCCTTCTCCTGGTTTATTTGCGGCCAGTTGGTTTGCCTCCAGGCTTCATATAATACTATACCAACACTGTTAGACAAATTTATCGAACGTATGTTTTTTGTCATTGGAATTGTTATAGTTTTTTCAAAATTTTCTTCAAGATAAGATTCGGGAAGCCCTTTGGATTCGGCTCCGAATACAAATATATCACCTTTCTTGTATGTTACATCCGTATAGAGATTGTTCGATTTGGTTGTGCATAACCAGATTTGTCCATCCGGATTTATCGATTGGATCTCACTGAGATCATTTAGAAAATTGATTTGTAGCTTGTCCCAGTAATCAAGACCTGCACGCTTCACATATTTATCAGTAATGAGAAAACGCATCGGTTTTACAATATGCAGTTTAGAATTAGATCCAACGCAGAGTCGACCAATATTCCCAGTATTTGCTGGCATCTCGGGTTGATGCAGCACAATATGAAAATTTACTTCATAATTTTTTTCCATCGTTTTAACCATATATCAAAATTTTTTTCTATTGTTTCTGTTGTGATTTTTCCATTGTAATATCGCTCTGCAACAGGTGTTGATACAGATGATTCAGCAGAAGAAGATATATCAATTACCGGATTCCCAAGGTTTAATTTATCCAATTTGGCTTGTGTTGATTTAAGCAACAGATGTTTTATCAGCTCTTTCGCAAAACCCTCATCGGAACAACCAGTTGTTACTGCAGCATAAGAGATCAATCTGAAACCGCCTTCCTGCGGTATAAACGCTCCTATATTGTTTCGGTCTCCTTTTTTCTCATGATAGCGAGGAATAGTTGAAAAACCAAGGACAATTGGTGCTTCCTGGGCCAGGAATTGTCTATAGGCATCATCCCATTTTTCCTCGATCCTATAGATGTTCTCTTTTATACTTTTCCAGAAATGACTATAACCATTCTTGCCAAAGGCTGCAATAGACCAGATTAACATAGCTCTTCCCAGGCTGGTTTTCTCTGGATCCGGCATTATTAATTTGTCCTTCCAATAACCATCCTGCATCCTGCCGAAAGTGTCTGGAATATCTTCTATCTCATCACGATTAAATATAAAAGCAAGATCATGATAATAAAGGGGAATCAGCATCCTGTTGTTGTGTTTGAATTGCTTCAAAACACCATCTGAAATCTCCTGCGGGTAAGATATAAATAGTGAATCGTTATTGATAATCCAAGGGTCTACGTTGGTGAAACCAATTATGAAATCAGGTTTCAGAGTAGTTGAATCAGATTTCAATTCCATGTTTAAATCAAAACTATCATCAAAAAATCTAATATCCAATATCTTTTCATTTGAGCGACCAAAATCAGAGATCTCTTCATTAAGATTGGTGTTGGTAAGACCACAATTAGTTGTCCAGATAATGAATGTTTCTTTTTCTTCATTGGATGATTCCAACTGTTGTGAATTACATGAAGTTAATATAACTATCGTTATCAATAATAGAAGAATATTACGCATTAGATACCACCAAAAAGCATTGAAGCAACAACGAAATCCATAATAAGTACAAGAATAGATGAGTAGACAACTGTTTGAGTAGAGACCTTTCCAACGCCTTCTGCTCCACCAGAGGTTTTACTGCCGGCAAAACATCCAATGGAAGCAATGATAAACCCAAAGAGAAAAGCTTTGATAAGGCCACCCCATAGATCGGAGGGTAGAAAATAATCACGCATGTTGTAGAAGAAGCTATATCCATTTACATCATACTTGAACACGGATAAGATATAGGCTGAGAAAATGCCGATGAAATTTGCATAAACAGTCAATATTGGCACCATGATAAAGCTGGCAAATACACGTGGCATATAGAGGTAATCGATAGGATCAATAGCCAGGGTTTCCAATGCATCTATCTGCTCACTGACCTTCATTGTACCTATCTCAGCCGCTATTGAAGCACCGACTTTGCCTGTTAATACCAAAGCTGTTAAAACCGGTGCCAGTTCAATCATTGTTGATTTTCCCACTAGAACCCCTATCAGGCTGGCTGGTATATAACCGCTGGTTTGATATGACGCCTGTACCGAGGTTACTAATCCTGTAAATCCTGATGTCACAGTAATCAGCAAGATTGAATCAAAACCGATTCGTTTCATAAGACGAATCGTTTCGGTTATCCGCTTCGGTAAACTATTGAAATGAATAAAGATCTGAAAATTAAATATCAGATATTCACCCACCAATCGGACAAGATCGACTACTTTATTTCCAATGTTCATGCTTATAAACTATGCCTCGTATGGTGCATAATTATCAAAAGTTGTAGTCTCATTGAAAAATCTCAGTTTAACGATACCGATGGGTCCATGTCTGTTTTTTCCTACGATTACTTCAGCAACACCGGGTTCATCGGATTCCTGATTATAAACCTCATCTCGATAGATGAACATTACAATATCAGCATCCTGCTCAATTGCACCTGATTCACGTAAATCTGATAGCTTCGGACGTTTATCATCACGACTTTCCAACCCTCTATTCAACTGGGAAAGTGCAATAATTGGAATACCCAACTCTTTTGCCAGAATTTTTAATGATCGAGATATCTCAGAAATCTCCTGCTGTCTGTTTTCTTTTGCTCTTTTAGAAGACATCAACTGTAAATAGTCAATAATCAGAAGATCCAAACCTTGTAATTCTGCTTTCAAACGTCGTGTTTTAGCACGAATATCAAGGATTGTGTTGGCACCACTGTCATCGATATAGATGTCTTTTTCACCAAGACTTGTAGCTAATTCGGTAAGAGTGAGGATCTTTTTCTCACTCATGCCATATCCTTTAAGCATGTTATCCATACTTACTGCTTTGTCTGAACCTAATTTATGCGTAGCAGAGCTTAGCATTCTCATCAAACACTCTTCGCTCTCCATCTCCATGGTGAAAATGGCAACCTTTTTATCATGAAGCCAGGCTGTATTCAGTGCAAGATTTAAGGCGAGAGAACTCTTACCCATTGCAGGTCTTGCTGCAAGTATAACCAATTGGCCCGGTCGAAATCCACCCAGCTGTCTGTCGAGATCGGTGAAACCGGTTGGAACTCCAACGACATTTTTCTTAGAGGTAGCAATCTCTTCAATATGATCAAGTGTCGAATGCATAATTTTATTGATACCGACAAAGGTTTTACTGCCTTGACGCTCAGCGATCTTGAAGATTTGTTGTTCTGCATCATCAACAATTTCGTCTGCTGGATGATCGGCACTATAGGCGTTTTCAATAATAATGTTTGAGGTTAGAATCAGATGTCTCAGAAGTGATTTTTCTTTAACTATTTTTATATGATATTCAACATTAGCGGCACTTAAAACTACATCAGAAAGCTCGTTAATATATGATTCTCCACCAGCCTTTTCCAGTAGATTTTTCTGTCTGAGGTGGTTTATCAACGTGATGATATCGATCTCTGTATTAACTTCAAAGAGGTCAACCATAGCAGAAAAGATGCTTTTGTGGGCCAATTTATAGAAGTCTGAATCCGTTAAACCTTCGAGAACCAGTGCAACCACACGATTATCTATCATCATGGCTGATAAAACAGCAGCCTCAGCATTCAGGTCGTTTGGTAATTGTTTAGGTGTATTCTTTTCCACTATTTATCCTTGTATATTATTGTAATCTATTTCCAGTTTCTGTAAATCTATCCAGGCAAATTTCTTCCAGCCTGGATTTCTTAAAAGAGCTGAAGGATGATAGGTGACATAGGTTTTTATACCCATTATTTCATGGGTTGTTAATCTATAGTTTTTTAAAGTTTTCCCTTGTTTTAAGAGCGCTTCGGCAGCTACTCGTCCCAGAAGTAATATCAAATCTGGTTTGATAATTGATATCTGTTCCTTTAGATAAGGATAGCAGGCTTCGATTTCTTCCGGTTCTGGATTACGATTGTTTGGGGGTCTGCATTTTACTACATTAGTTATATATACATCTTTACGATCTATATGGATTGCTGCCAGCATCTTTGTGAGAAGTTGACCCGCTTTACCAACGAAGGTTCTTCCCGTGGCATTCTCATCTGCTCCCGGCCCTTCACCTATCAACATCAGCCTGGCATTCTGATCGCCATCACCATATACCAGTTTGATTCGGTTAGTGTGCAACTTACATCGTTGGCATTGTTCATAAGATGCAGCAAGCTCTATCAGATTTTTTGATAAAACCTCATCTTCTACAATTTCTTCTTTGTTGTAATAAATAGAATCAATACCTGAAATTTTCATCAACTCCAGGTATTGTTTTAATGCTTTACTATTCACTATAATTAGAAATCAGTAAATTCTTCGGTTTCGTACTCTTCTTCTATGATGTAATCAGGGATTTCATTCAAAGCTATATGTTCAAGAGCTGCTGTAGTGATTTTACCCGGAATATTCTTTCTCACAGTGTAGGGTAAATTAGCTATTCTGTCTACTTCCAAGTTTGCCAGAAGTAAGAACAGATAAGTCATATTATGCTTTTCCAGGAAATCATTGATAATTTTATCATTTTCCATTTATCCTCCATAAAATGAATCGTCTATATTATTATATCTTATTACGCGTAATTCCTCTGTCGATATTATCATATCAATTTCTTTAATAGCCGTGTCCAGTTTGTCATTGATTACCAGATAATCAAATTTGGAGATCTGCTTAATCTCATCTTTAGCATTATTGAGTCGTATTTTTATAACCTCTTCTGTATCGGTTGCCCTGGCTGTTAAACGCTGATGCAAAATCTCTTCTGAAGGTGGGATAATGAAAATCGTAACCGTGGGTATTCCCGTATCCTGAAGTTGTAATGCACCTTGAACATCAATGTCCATAATTACGTGCTTTCCTTTAGACAGCATATCCAGGATAAAACTTTTGGAGGTAGCATAATAATAATTATGAACCTGAGCTGATTCAAGAAAATCCCCTCTGGATTTACGCGAAAAAAACTCTTCGTTATCTATAAAATTATAATGGATTCCATTAATTTCAGATCCTCTGGGCGGACGTGTAGTGTATGACACAGAATAAGCAATATCCTCTCTGGATGAGAGGATATGCTTAGCAATAGTTGATTTTCCACCACCAGATGGTGAAATCAAAATTATTAAAAATTTATCTGTTGAAAAGTTATTCACAATCTGGTTCGTCTACTCCTCAATCAATTCAGCATATTTTTCTGAATTGAGTAATTTGTCTAATTCAGAAGCATCAGCGATTTTAACTTTGATTAACCAACCGTTTTCAAATGCTGAAGAGTTAATTAATTCAGGTTGATCAGCCAAGTCTTCATTGATTTCAAGAATTTCGCCGCTGATAGGTGATACTAAATCTTCAACTGCTTTAACTGCTTCGACAGATCCGAATGCTTCTCCAGCTTCTACTTCGTCACCTGCATCTGGTAATTCTACAAATACGATGTCACCAAGTTCATGTTGTGCATGATCTGTAATACCAATATAAGCTTCTTCTTTTTCTACCTTAACCCACTCATGAGTCTCTGTATAAAATAATCCTTCTATAACCATTATTACCTCCTGACAAATAGATTTTTTTAATGTAATGGACTTTTTCTACGTGTTTCATGTCAATTATTTTCTTAATTGAATCTGAAATATTTATTTTTTGAGAATTATCATGGTTTACGAGGTTATCCTAAAACTCAAGAGGACTATTCTCTAATACACTTAAAGTGGCTTCTACAATTTCACTGTCATAGAGTATACCCTTGTTCCGTTTGAGCTCAATGATGGCTAATTCTAATCCTTTTGCAGGTCTAAAGGGACGGTAGGAAGCCATTGCTTCTACAAGGTCGGCAACAGCAATTATTTTCGCTTCCTGCAGAATTTCGTTACCACGTAAACCGTTTGGATAGCCAGATCCATCAATACGCTCATGATGCTGTAAAACAATCTCAGCTACTGGCCAGGGAAAATCAATAGACTTCAGAATCTCATAACCCGACTCAGGATGATATCGGATGAGCTTAATCTCTGAAGAGGTTAAATTGCCCGGCTTACTGAGAATCTCTGCCGGGATAGACATCTTACCAATATCATGTATCAAGGCTGCCAGATTGATACCATCAATTATGTATTCAGATAGACCCATTTTCTGTGCTATTGCCGAAGCAAGAATGGCAACTCGACGCTGATGACCTGCGGTATATGGATCACGCATTTCCATCGCTGTAACCAGACCATTGACTGTCGCCTGGAGCAATTTCTGTAATTTTTTTAAGTTATCTCTCAACTCTTCTTCTGCTTTTTTTCGGCGGGTTACATCAACAGTAACACCAAGAATGCCCCTGGTTTGATCCGGGAGTTTTATCGGCATTTTGGTTATCTGGTAAAATTGATTATGATTGACTGAATGATTCATCTGATGTTCCG
>CAYYLA010000050.1:12924-13435 GCA_964441785.1 uncultured Candidatus Cloacimonadota bacterium
ATATAGGGAAATTACTACTCAAAATCTGACGATCTTCTGCCTCAATCTCTGAAAGATTTTCTTTAGTGAAACCAAATTCTTGTAAGAATTCTTTCTCTGTTTTACCAACAAGATGGTGAGGCTTCTGTTTATAAATATTTGCATAGGCATCGTTTATCAAAGTAAAACGACCCTTGCTATTTTTTACATAGATTGGATTTGGATTAAGATTTAAAATTAGATTCAGAAATTGTTCCTGATTTTTAAATGTGAGCTCTGACTGGCATCTATAAAAAGCCAATTGAAGGTTAACAAGAAGTTCTCTATCGGTAAATGGCTTAAGTACATAGCCATAAGGCTTTGACTTCACCGCTTGCAGTAGTGTCTTTTTGTCACTATGGCTTGTTAAGAACACGATAGGGATATTGTACTGATTAGAAATAATATCCGCTGCTTCCAACCCGCTGAGTTCACCCTCCAACATGATATCCATGATTATCAAATCCGGCTGTTGAACCTTGATTAAATCAAT
>CAYYLA010000051.1:0-13248 GCA_964441785.1 uncultured Candidatus Cloacimonadota bacterium
CCAATTATTTCACTTTACAAAATAGTTGGAGAAAAACTTTTTGGAAAAAAAGTGATGGAGAAAAAAGTGCCTGATAAAATTATAAAGGGTTTTACCCGGGATGGATATATTAAATGTACTGCTCTGGACTCAACGGAGACAGTAAAAGAAGCTGTGAAAATACACAATTTCTCAATAACAAACAGGATGTTAATGGGTCGGTTGATCTCGGCAACACTGTTATTGAGTGGGACATTGAAGAATGAGAAGGATGTTGTAACCATCAGAATAGAAAGCGATGGCGTAGCCAATGGTGCTGTTGTAACTGCAAAAAGCAATGGTAATGTCAAATGTCTAATGCCTAATCCAACCACGGAGACTCCTCCTCATAAAGAAACTGGTACCATTGATGTGAAAGCAGCTATCGGAAATGGAGTATTACGAATAATCAAAGACCTGGGTATGAAAGCGCCTTATGTGGGGAATGTTGAGCTGAAATATGGAGAAATTGCCGAAGATATGGCATATTATTTCTATCAATCGGAGCAGATACCAACAGCTATCGGGTTAGGGATTTTACTGGATGAGAAGGGTAATCTTCGAAAAGCTGGAGGTTATTTGATCCAGCTCCTACCTGAAACACCTGACCACATCATTGATCAATTAGAAGGAAATCTAAAATCCTTTCCAAATCTCTCTGACATGTTAGATATGGGATATGATATCGTTGATCTAATGAAGGATTTTCTGTTAAAGGGATTCGATTTGCAACTGGAACCAGAAGAATCGGTACAATATCATTGCTCCTGTAGCCATGATAAATTCCGTAATGCATTGAAAATGCTGGGTAAGGATGAACTGCAAAAAGCAATATCTGATAAAGAAAAGCTCAATATTGTTTGTCATTTTTGTAACACAAAATATAGCTTCTCGGCTGATGAAGTAACCGAGGTTATCGGGGAAATGTAATCCCCAATCAGCTATGGCAGAGTTTTATAACAAAAAAAAATTAGGACAGCATTTCTTAAAAGACAAGAACATTATCCGAAAGATTGTTTCCGAAGCTGAATTAGAGAGTGGGGACATTGTCTGGGAGATTGGACCAGGCAAGGGTGTTCTTACAGAAGAATTGTTGAATAATAACATACATCTTTCATGTTTTGAGATAGACTTTACATTATGGGACTATCTTGAACAAACCTTTGGGCAATCTATTACTTTGATAAAAGGTGATGTCTTAAAGCAAAACTGGGATGCTTTATTCACGGATGATAAAGTCAAAGTAGTAGCCAATTTGCCTTATCAAATAACATCGCCATTTTTATTCAGGGTTATAAAACAAGTTGAACATTTTCAATCTATTGTTTTGATGATCCAGAAAGAGGTAGCAGAAAGGATTAATGCCAAACCCGGGTCAAAAAGTTATGGCTTATTGTCACTTAAGATGCAATATTATTTCAATTGCAGGTATTGTTTCACAGTAAAACCGCATCTTTTTTTTCCTCCTCCAAAGGTTGATTCTGCAGTAATCAAATTGGTTCCAAGGTTGGATAAGCCAGCGGTAAGTGATGAAAAATTACTCTGGAGAATTGTCGATTGTTCCTTCCGGAATCGGCGCAAGATGTTACGTAAAAATCTACGTGAATTCTTATCTAAAGATGAGATAGAAAAACTGGCAGACATTTCTAAAATAGAGCTGACTCGCCGGGGTGAAACCCTGAACGAGTCAGAATTTATTCATCTATTTGAATCTATTAAAACAATTATCGGTTAGATACCTTTAAAAACAGGCATTTCCCAAGGTTTATTCAGGAAATATGAGAGAGTTATTTTCTCTTTATTTCTTAATCCATCAGGGATTATTTCATCGTAAGATTGAAGAACAAGGTAGTTGTTGAAATCAATATCCATTTGTTCTGAGACTTTTGTGACCATATCGATACCACTTTCAACAATATCCATATCGGTGAATTGCATCAGATTTGTATTACAGATCAATTCGGTTATTTCAAGTTTTGACGCATTTTGCAGCATATTTATCATTGCAATAATCTCATCAACAGAAGATGTAAAAGGACGTTTAGTGTTGATTACATTATGCATCTGATAACCACGTTTTTTAATATTTTCAACAAATCTACCCAGGGTTCTGCAGCCAGCGGGATCACCACCTACATCAAGAATGGTTGTTTTACTGGTGTTTTGAATTGCTCCCATAACGCGGGGAGATATCATAGGAAGGTCTGCATGTTTGTAAGCACCTTCCGGAGCTATTACGTTGATACCATCTTCTTCAAATTGTTCCCTTACATCTCTGCTGCGGAAATATGGGTTTACTACATCAAGATCTACAAGATTTACATCATGACCGTTTTCACTATATTGCTTAGCCAGATTGATAGAATATTCACTTTTTCCACTTCCATAAGCTCCAATTACTACAATTAATTTACTATCCATTATTTTCTCCATTTCTTATTAAGACTAACACAAAACAGTAGAGATGCAAATATTGTCAAAAATCTTTTTGACAGTATCCAGTAGAATTAATTATGGTTTTTGCAAGAGGTGTTAATTGAAAACAGTTATAGTGGTACTTATATTAGTATTTGCAATGACAGCATTTGCAGATGATATTCTGGATATTTATTTCTATAATCATCCAGAATATGAATTGTATGATTTCCCAAATATCGAAACATGGCAGAACTCGATAAAATCAGATAGTTTAAGACAAATGCATATTTTCTCGGGAAATATTCTGGATGAATATATCGATGATATTTTTCCTCTGACCTTTTTACAGAATGTCCAATGTGACATCGCATTACCTACGGATTTCTGTTTTCATAAAACCCCTGTAAATTTGGATTATGAAATTCTGGCATCTAACCTGGAGAGTGATTCATTGTATTTGAGTGATCATTATATTGTTAAAACCGATTCGATGACCATAGGCTTTTTTTCGCTATACACACCGGATCTTGCCGTTAAGAAGGATTTCTCTTCCAAGGTAAACATAGATTATGCAGTTTTTGATATTGCTGAGAATTATGCTCAATCGTTAAAGAAAAAATGTGACTACGTAATACTGCTTTCCAGTATGAGTAAGATTGTTGATGTTGATCTGGTTCAGGATCTTCCAATTGATTTGGTTCTTAGTTTTGATTATCAGAAGAAAGCCAGTGGGCTTCTTAAGGGAAGTAATATCAACTACTACAGCGTTATCTCATCAAATGGATCAGTTGGGAATATAAGGTTATCATATAAAAATGGAAATATAGAGACTTTTTTTTCTGAAGTAGAAGCAGAAATCTCAGAGGAAATTGCAGAGGAACCTTCTGATGCAGAAAACGATAGATAATTACATCAGAACATTAATCTCGCGAGGCTTATCGGAGCACACAATTAAGGCATATAAATCAGATTTGCTGCAATTGATGGGCTTTCTTGTTAAATACTTCCCTGATACGATAATTCTAAGTAAAATAAACAAACTTTATCTGCGTGATTATCTGCGCGATCTCAATTTGGATGGTGTTAAAAATCGAAGTTTAGCGCGTAAGGTTACTACAATGAAACGATTTTTTGAATATTGCCTTAATAATGAGCTGATTTCTAAGAATCCGGCAGCCACGTTGAAAATTCCAAAATTTGAGAAAAAATTACCACGCTTCTTTACGGAAGTTGAAATGGAAGAGTTAATGAATATTCCCGATCTCAGCAGTAAATTCGGGATCAGAAACAGGGCGATTCTGGAGTTAATCTATTCATGTGGGATGCGAATAAGTGAAATTGCAACGCTCCAAGAGAAACAGATAAACCGCAATAGAAACATAATTAATATCATTGGAAAAGGCGACAAAGAGCGGGTTGTTCCTATTGGATTAAAAGCTCTGGAAGCTCTACAGCGATATATCGATATTCGGGTAAATTTTGTTTCACGTGATAGTGATGATTCACTGTTCCTGTCCAAAAGTGGAAAACCTCTTTCTCCTGATGAGTTACGTGAGATTCTCGATCGATATATTCGACTTGTCGCACGAACCAAGGGATATTCTCCCCACTCATTAAGACACTCATTTGCAACCCATCTTCTAAACCGTGGGGCCGATTTACGCGCTGTTCAGGAGATGCTTGGACATAGTAATCTATCTACTACAGAGGTTTATACTCATCTGTCACTGAACGATCTGCAAAAAGTCTACAATCAAGCTCATCCAAGAGGGGATAAGAAGGATTGATATATCAATGTGAAATGTGAAATGTGAGATGTGAGATGTGAAATGTGAGATGTGAGATGTGAGATGTGAGATGTGAAATGTGAAATGTGAGATGTGAAATGTGAAATTTTATCAGCTATTAGCTCAACTTATTCAACCAATTCAAGCAAAAAAAGGATTGCTTCCAAAGTAGAAACAATCCGTTTATATATCTTAACTATTATTGATTAATTAAAAATAATTTCTTCAATTATAGCTGGATTTTCAGGAAGAGGTTTATCTCTTTTATCCCGTGGCAGGTTTTCGATAGTGTGTGCAACATCCATACCTTTAACAACTCTACCGAAGACGGTATGTTTACCATTCAACCAGCTGCAACCATCTTTAAGAGTAACGATAAAGAATTGTGAACCATTGGTACCTGGACCAGCGTTGGCCATACAAATAGTTCCATATTCAACTGATTTAAGAAGTTTTTTAGTAACAAGTGGAGTTGTATTCCCAGTTTTTTCCTGATAAAATTCCACTGGATGTGTCACGATTGGATCGATAGATTGGGATAGTTTCACCTGTCTATCAATTTTGCTGATTTCTTCATCAGGTTCAGCGGTTTTTTGCATATAAGGCATGATGATTTTCTGATATACAAGGATTGCATCTTCCTGGTTTGTGATCTCACCTTTTACCTCTATTTCTTCACCTGGAAATTCATCTTCAAATGAGTATCCCGGTCCACCGGTACCTGTACCAAGTGGGCATCCACCCTGGATCATGAAGTTTGGAATTACACGATGGAATGTTAAACCATCATAGTATTTTGATTTCATTTTTTCGCCGGTTTTTGGGTTAGTACACTCTTTTGATCCTTCTGCCAATCCAACAAAGTTATCAACAGTGACAGGAGCTACATCTTTGAATAATTCAAGCTCGATATCACCATAATTTGTTCGCATGGTAACATAAACATTTTCTGCCAACAAGATTCCTCCTAATAATGCAACCATAATCATTAATATTGCTGCTTTTTTTAACATTTTCTACTCCTTATTTTCATATACTTTTAATTGTATTCGCCCATCCTCAATTTCGACATAGGTATTATGTACAATCCAATCACCGGAATTGATATAAATACCTCCTTCAAATTGTTTGGATATGGGTGAATGTGAATGCCCAAAAACAACGAAATCGCAACTGTTACGTAATTTCAGTTTTGCAAAGTTCTCTAAACCGGCTTCTTTTGCTCGTTTCAGTTCGGGCGATATTGTGCGATTTCTGCTGGATCGTGACAGATTTTTCCCCAATCCCAGTGCTAGATCAGGATGGATAAGTTCAAAAATCCACATAACTAATTTATTGCGAATTACTTTCCGAAAGATTTTGTAGCGCATATCATTGGCTGTATACAAATCGCCATGGGATACAAACAATGTTTTATCTTCTACTTTGATAGTTAAACTGTCTTTATGAATCTCCATTTTTAGATAGTCTTTAAGGAAGTCCCGGAACCAGAAGTCGTGATTTCCAGAAATAAAATGGAGCTTACATCCGGATTCCTGGATATCTGCAAGTATTTTAAGAACAGGAAAATAAGATTTGATAATTACACTATTCCAGGCAAACCAGAGATCAAAAATATCACCATTGAGGATGAGAATATCAGTTTTCCCAATCAGTGATTTCAGAAAATTCAGAACCCGGGTACGACGCGCTTTATCCTCTGCGTTCTCGGAAAATTTCAGATGCAAATCAGATAAAATTATGGTTTTCATCAGCTACTCATGATATAATAAAATAGATTCAGCCCCATTCTAAAGGCTGACTCTTTAATTGTCTCTGGATCATCATGTGCATCAGACCACCCGTCACTAATATTGGATTCGTAGGTATAGAAAACCAGCATACGACCATTGTCGTCAAAAATGGCAAAACCCTGCGGACGTTTATCATCATGTTTGTGAATCTTGGGAAGACCCTGATCAAAATGGTGATAGGAGTGATAAATCTCATGCGATGCCGGGAGTTCTACAAGGTTATATTCCGGGAAAATCTGATGCATAAACCTTCGAACTGATTCATCTAAGCCGTAATCATCATCGATGTATAAAAAACCTCCACGCAGTAGATAATTGCGGAGATTTTCTGCTTCTTTATCAGAGATAACAGCCTGTCCGTGACCTGTCATAAAAATAAAGGGATAATTGAAAATATCATTATCTAAAGGTTTTACCACAGCTTGTTCCAGTGCAAAATCGGTATGTATGTTTTCATTGAGATATTTTACCAGGTTAGGTAGTGCATCGCTATCATTATACCAATCGCCACCACCATCAAAATGGAGGCGAGCAAGATGCTGCTTTTCCAGTGCTCCGGCTGAACCGGTAATCATAATGATAACGATAATACTTAATATAATTTTATTCATAAATTCTGCGTGGGAATAAATTAGCCAATGGAAAATATGGCAAGAAAAAAAATCTGGACACAAAAGATGATGGAGATCACTTGACAACGTTATAGTTGTAAATTAAGTAAATAAGCGGGGGATGAAATGATTTTTGAAACATTACAAGCAGAAAGGGAACATTTTTTTCTAATTGCGGGACCCTGTGTAATGGAAGATGAGGAGATGATACTTCAAACAGCAGAGCAATTAAAAACCCTCTGTTCTGATAGAGGTATTACATTAATATTTAAGTCTTCATACAAAAAGGCTAATCGGACTTCGTATAACTCCTTTACCGGTGTTGGATTAGAGAGAGGATTGGAGATCTTCAGACGTGTAAAAGAGGAGCTGGAATTGCCTGTTCTGACGGATATACACGAAACTACTGAAGTTAAAGCTGTGGCAGACGTTGCAGATGTGCTTCAAATTCCTGCTTTTTTAGCAAGACAGACAGATCTGATTGTAGCTGCTGCTGCTACGGGTCGCTGTGTTAATATTAAAAAAGCTCAATTCATGGCTCCCGAAGATATGAAAGGGGCAATAGAGAAGGCTTTTTCAACAGGTAATAAGCAAATTTTACTGACAGAACGTGGTACAAGTTTTGGTTATCATAATCTTGTTGTGGATTTCCGTAATTTTCCTATTTTATCATCCTTTGGATTGCCTGTGGTTTATGATGTTACCCATAGTTTGCAACGACCATCTGTCGGTGATCAATCAGGTGGTAATCCGGAATTTGCTCCGGCATTGGCTCGCGCTGCACTGGCTACTGGCTATGTCGATGGTTTATTTATCGAAACACATCCCAATCCTGTTAACGCACTCAGTGACTCTGCAACCCAGTTACCTCTTGATAAGATGGGTGATATTCTGGATCAATTATTAACGATTAAGGTTAGGGGATAAATTATGGTTGAATTTGATCGAATAAAACTACTGATCTTGGATTGTGATGGTGTGCTGACAGACGGAATGATCTGCTACGATAATAACAGGATTGAAACAAAAAATTTCTCTGCTAAAGATGGATTGGGAATAAAATTGCTGAGTCTTACTGATATCAAGGTTGCTGTGATTACCGGACGTGAATCTGAGATTCTGAAGCAGCGTTGTGAAGATTTGGGAATCGAAATGCTGTACCAGAAGGTTCGCAATAAAGTTGCAGTAGCAGAGGATATATTGGATAAGTTAAAATTGAAATGGGTTAATGTTGCTTATATGGGGGATGATTGGAATGATTATCCTGTCATGCAGAAGGTTGCATTAGCTGCAACACCCAGTGATGCATTCCCGAGTATTAAAAATCTGGTTGATTATGTTGCTCTTCGCCGGGGTGGTGATGGTGCTGTAAGAGAATTTATTGAATATATTCTTCAGGAAAAAGGGATCTATGAAAAGACGATCAATACATTTATTGAATATCTTAAAAATCGTTAGCCTGTTGTTAATCGTGTTTCTCTTTGCATGTCAAAACGAAACAAAGACGGTGATTCATCCAACCAGTGAAAATATGCCTGATGAAGAAGCTGATTCGGTTCGTATAGTATATACCGATAATAATCGCATTGAATATGAACTTCTGGCAACAAAAGTCCGGAAGTATAAAGAGACGCGGAAAACCCTTGCTGATACAGTTTATATAACAGTTTATGATGATTCAATGCAGGTGCAGTCAACACTCTATAGTGATATGGCAGAGGTTGATGATGTTAACAACATTATTATTGCAGAGGGAAATGTTGTAGTAACCAGTGAGAATGGAATTCTGAAGACTCCTTATCTCACCTGGGATCGTAAAACCGATGAAATGATGGCAAAAAATGGGGTTGAAATTACCAGAAATAATAATGTTTTAACAGGCGAGGAATTACAAACAGATATGAACATGGAACGGTTGGTTATTAAGCAGGTATCTGCAGAAGGAACGTTGGATGAAGAGACTATTGATTGGTAGTTTACTACTGATAATAGCTATAACACTTGTCTGTGAGGAATCTGAACTCAGACCTTATAAATTGATTAATGCAGATCAACTGATTGTTGAAAAGATTAATAACGAATATATAACATATTTGATGGGGAATGTGCATTTCTTTTATGGAGAAACTGAATGCTTTACCGATTCGGCAGAGGTGTTCGAAAAGCAAAAGATTACCAGAATGTATGGGAACGTAAGGGTTTATGATGATACCCTGAGCCTTGTGGCAGATAATGCAGAATATTTCAGATTATTGGAAGAATTTCATCTCTCTGGTGATGTCCTTTTTAAAGAGACCCATGCGGATTCATCCTATAGAACATTCAGGGGTGAATTAATTGATTATTATCGCAATACACGCGAGGTTAAAGCCTACAGAAATGTTAAAGCTTATGATTCGAAAGAAGCGTTGGATGGTCGATGTGGTCGCCTGGAGTATAATATCGATGAAGGGTATGGCTATCTTATGGAAAAGCCAACGATTATGACTATGAAGAATGATTCTCTATCGCTTTCGGCTGAGAAATTTGAGTACTATGATGATTTCAAAAAAATCGTTGCTAATTTTAATGTTAAAACCACTAGCAAAGACTTTGATATATACAGTAATTTCTTAATCTATTTCAGTGAAGAGCAGAAGGCGACATATCTGGGTGATCCCCGGCTGGTGACGCCCTTTGCAGAGGCTTCAGCCAGGGAATTCAGGATTTTTTTTACAGAGGAAAATAAACTTGATAAGGCAGTTTTAGAGGATTCCTGTAAGGTCTATTTTACGCAGATCGAAGGTGAAGAAAAGTTCAATTGGGTTGAATCTGATCTGATGAATTTCTATTTTGCTGATGGTAAAATTGATCGCTGTGTTGCAGAGACAAATGTAACCTCCTATTATCAACAGGAAAAGACAGATAAAGAGGACTTCTATGCTAACAGGGTAACGGGTAATAAGATGATATTAACTCTGGACAGAAACAAAATAAATGAACTCTCAATGGATGGGGATGTTTCTGGGGTAATAAGATTCGAATCCAACCAATAAGAAAAAAAATGCTGAATTATTGTTAAATTATTTCAGTTATAATAGATTACTGTAACCGCTTTGTTTTCTATCAGTTTTATGCATGATTTATTCCAACACAGGAATGTTTCTTTTGGATAATCCAACTAAATCTTGACAAAATTAGATAAATTGCAAATAGTAAAAAGTGAAATGGATAGGATAAAGACAGAAAAACTCATAAAGATATACGGGAAGCGCGAGGTAGTAAAAAGCGTTTCTATTGATATAAATCAAGGTGAAATTGTTGGTATTCTTGGTCCTAACGGTGCAGGGAAATCAACAACTTTCTACATGATTCTTGGTATAGTAAAGCCCAATAGCGGTAATGTCTTTTTCAATGATCAATCGATAACAAGAATACCGATGTTTAAGCGTGCTCAATTGGGGATAGGGTATCTTGCACAAGAACCTTCAATCTTCCATAAACTTACAGTAGAACAGAATATAATGGCTATTTTGGAAACATTGAAACTATCCAAGGTAGAGAGGAGAAGGCGTTTGGAAGAGCATCTGGAAGACTTGAATCTTACAAAGTTGGCAAAGCAGAAAGCCTATACCTTGTCGGGTGGAGAGCGAAGAAAACTGGAGATTACAAGATCCTTGGTAACGTCTCCTTCTTTTCTTTTGATGGATGAGCCATTTGCCGGTGTAGATCCGCTTGCTGTCGCTGATATTCAGGATATCATTGTAAAATTGAAATCAAAAAATATCGGGATTTTGATAACAGATCATAATGTTCTTGAAACCTTAAAGATCACAGAGAGAGCATACATAATATTCAATGGAGAGATATTATTATCGGGCACATCACGGGAATTGGTAAATAATGAGAAGGCTCGTGAGGTATATTTGGGTGATAGATTTGTAAATCCATTTGGAAACGAAAATGAGTAGATTAAAACAGACGATTTCTCAAAAACAGACACAGAGTTTGCTTCTGAAGCCTAAAATGCTTCAATCTTTAGAGATGCTGGCAATGCCTTTGTTAGAGCTAGAGACTCACCTCAAGCAAGAGATGATCAGCAATCCTATGCTAGAACTTCAAGATGAACGGGAAGAAAATGAACAGCAGGAAATTGAGGTGAAAGAGGAGAAAAAAGAGGATAAAGAGAAGCAAGCTGAAGCTGATGAGGCTAAAAAAGAAGATGAAGAACTTCAGCGTACCCTGGAAGAATCACGAGAGTTGAGCGAAATCCTGGACTCGTATAATGAATATCATAGATCCAGTGGTGCTAGATCTAATAAAGATGATAAAGCTACCTTTGATCAGATGCTGAAGGCTGATGAAGATCTGCAGGGCGAGTTCTTTGACCAGTTGGAACGCTATGATTTCAGCGACGAAGAGTATGATTTTGCCTATGATCTTATTGATAGTGTTAATGATTATGGTTTTCTTCCGAATGATTTTAATATGGAAGAGGCTGCCTATGAATATGGCTTGTCTATTGATAAAGCTAATGAGATTCATCACCTGATTCTGCATTTTGATCCTGCGGGTATTACAGCCAGAAATATCCAGGAATGTCTGATTGCCCAACTGGAAGAACAGGATGACTCTGAGATCTTGATCAAAATTATTGCTCATCATTTTGAGGATCTTATTCATAAACGTTATAAAAAGATATCTTCCGGATTTGGCGTTACCCTGAATACTGTTTTTAATTGGAAAGAACGTATCTCAAAGTTGGATCCTAAACCGGGACTGAGGATTCAGAAAAACGCTTCTAAGTATATAGTTCCAGACGTTATAATTAAAAAAATTGATGGTGATTTTGAGATCATAATTAATGATTTTTCATTTCCCAAAATCAGGATGAGTAGACGATACAGAACCATTTTGAACAGTGTAAAAACCGATAAAGAGGCTGTTTCTTATGTGCGGAATAAGATTAATTCAGCAAAATTCCTGATTAAATCAATCTATTTAAGAGGGCGTACATTAGAGCGTGTTACTCGAGCTATTATCAGGAATCAGATGGATTTCTTCTATGGTAGCAGTGGAGTGCTGAAGCCTTTAACGTATTCTGTTATTGCTGAAGAACTTCAGGTTAATGAGTCTACTATTTCCAGGGTTGTTCGAAGTAAATACGCAGATACTCCCTTTGGAATAATATGTTTGAAAGATTTCTTTACCAGTAAGGCCGGTAAGGATGATAATTATAACTCAGTTTCAAGACATAATGTTGAACAAAAAATCACCAAGATGATCGAAACAGAAAATGAGGAAAATCCTTTAAGCGATCAGGAAATAGCCGAAAAACTCAAAGAGAACGGAATTAATGTTTCACGTCGAGTTGTAGCTAAATATCGAAAAGCTAAGGGTATTTTAAATAGTCATCTAAGGAGAAAGGTTTTATGAAAAAAGTCGCAGTAATTGGTGGAGGACCAGGTGGATATGTAACAGCAATTCGTCTACAGCAATATGGGATTGATGTAACTGTATTTGAAAAATCACGATTAGGTGGTGTTTGTTTAAATTGGGGATGTATTCCAACAAAATCCCTGGTAAAGGTAGCAGATATCTATCATGAAATGAAAATGGCTAAGAGTTTTGGTTTGGATGTAACAGATCCTAAGGTTGATTATCCAGCTGTTTATGAACGAAAAAATAAGGTTGTAGAGCAACTGGTATCAGGTATTGAATTTATGTTCAAGAAACGTGGTATACCTAATCTTAAAGAAATAGTAACAAAGATAACGAAAACAGATGATAAATATTCAGTAAAAACGGATAATGAAACCTATGAGTTTGATTATTTGATTCTTGCCACAGGTTCAGCTCCAAAAGAGTTACCTTTTATGCCTTTTGACGGCGAGAAGATTCTCTCATCAAAACATATTCTTGCTATGGATCAATTACCAGCTTCACTTGCGGTAGTTGGTGGCGGTGTTATTGGATGTGAATTCGCCTCTATCTACGCTCAAATGGGTGTAAAAGTAGATATTATTGAGTTCCTGCCAAGCCTTGTTTCGGTAGAAGATCCTGAAATTTCTAAACGATTATCTATGGCATTAAAGAAAAATAAGATTAAATTACACTTAAAGACAGGTGTTGAGGGTTATAAAGAAACAGAAAATGGTATTTCTCTAAAACTCTCTAATGGTAAAGAACTGGAAGCAGAAAAGGTGTTGGTAAGTGTGGGTAGAAAACCTCAACTTGATATTAAATTTGAAGATTGTGAGTTAGCAATGGACCGAGGATTTGTAACAATTGACGATTCCATGAAAACAAATCTGCCCAATGTTTTTGCCATTGGTGATGTTACAGGAAAGCTTATGCTTGCACATACAGCAAGTAAACAGGGTTTAATTGTTGCTGATATCCTGGCAAATGAAATTGCCCCAACAGTGCCCACCCTGATCGATGCAGTCGATGATTCCGACCACGAACTGGCTGCGATTTTCTATCCTTCAGGAAGCACCGGTGTATCCAAGGGCGTCATGCTGTCGCACCGCAACCTCGTTTCAAACACGCTTGCGACAGTCGAATACCTCCGCCTGAAACCGGCCGAGTCGGTAATGGTGATTTTGCCGTTTTACTATATCTATGGCAATTCACTGCTTC
>CAYYLA010000052.1:0-13169 GCA_964441785.1 uncultured Candidatus Cloacimonadota bacterium
TGCGTAAACAACTGCTGGATAAAGGATTCAACTGCTGGAATCTACGTGGCTCCTGCGAAATAGGTCAGTGGGAAGAGGTGCAGAAAAAGTTTGACATCATTAAAGATGATGAGGCTGTAAGTCCACGAATATGTGTTGGTTATAGATATAAGAAATAGATCGTTAAGATAAAAATCCAGGTAGAATAAAAAAGCTGTACGCGATTATGATAACCTTTTCATTGAACATTTTTATCTATTCTTTCCAAGCCCATACCTCATACCTTATCATATTTGCGTTCTTTCGCGTTAATTCGCGGTTATAAAAAAAAGCAACCAGTAATCTGATTGCTCTATAGAATATGTAAAAAATATGATTCAACTGTTATTCATCATCCAAATCGCCTAGATCCAATCCTTTCAGATCAAAATCATCATCGTCATCATCAAGGTCGATATCGTCTTCTTCATCTTCAAATTTCTCACGCATCCAATCGGGACAAAACATCACATTTTCGGTAGCATCCCAACCATCTACATTTTTCAATCCAAATCTATCTAAAAGCTCTTCTTCCCAGAGGGAATAGCGAACTTTATCATCAGCAATTTCATAGACTAAAACGGGTTTATGGAATTTTCTCAGAGAAAAATCAGTTCCCTTTAACTCAAAAAATTCTTTGATCTTCTCACGGTCTTTTTCAGCGATCATCATATGATACTCCTCATCGTATTATTAAGGTTGACCTATTTCCTTTCTATCAATTTCTTCGTTCACAAATGTAATGCAGGATATAAATGTCAAATAAAATGAAAAAATATTTTCTAATGCTGTTATTGATGGCTCAGTTAGCGTTTTTACATGCTTACGATCCGGGTAGAGATCAGTTTGATTCTAATTATCAATATCAGTTATACAGGTCTTGGATAGAATTGAGTGGCTTCAAAAGTGATACACCGGCAGCCTTTAACAACAACTATGTAAAACGTATTTTCGCCTGGAATAGCGACAACAAAGTCCCGGTATATTATGATTGGAAGAACCATCATATCTATAATCAACGTGAGGATCTGAGTAAGTGGACCTATTCTCATCCCGAAGAGGTTTTGCTCTTTCTAGGATCATTGTTGTACCGACTCAATGCCGCAGATGCAGTGTATCTCAAAGACTTTTTAGATGCAGCTCAGTGTGAGTTAATTCTCAATCAATCCGGGGATGGGTTGGATTTTTTCAATATTAGAGAAAGTCGACGTTTTTATCCGCTTCAGATAGAGGTTAAATCCTCTGATGATGGTTATATGTTGATGTTCTACGATAATGATTATCATTTCAGTCTGTTGTTACCGGAAAACATAACTATAAATGAAGCGTTTTATAAAGAGGAAGCCAGGGATTTTGAATCTAAATATGTTGCTGAAGAGACCTCCGCAAAGGAGCGCGTTTTTACGCAAAATAGTTTTGCGGAAAAATCACTAAGTGGCCAGAGAAAGGAAGCTTTTACAACCATTGATAATTCGAGCAACTTCTCATCCCTGGACAAATACATCAAAGCAAATGGTGAGAAGCGCTTTTCACGTGAACTCCTTAACAACAAGATCAGTGATTTCGATAGATTCGTCCGGGATGAGTATCCAACCTATAAAATAGAGAAATTTGAACAGTGCTATGTGCTTGATAAGGAAGTAGAAAACAGTGTTGGGCTTGGTGGACACCACATCGCGTTCCATCTTCAAGAGCTGTCGGATGGAATTATGCTGATGCCGGATGAAGGGTATGAGATGGATGGAGAAGCGGTGAAGATTGGTGGAGATTTTTATGATCTTTCGCATTTGGAAGCTGATCAGCAGGAGGGAATAGCACCTTATATACCACAGTTACTTTATGAAAACAGGGTGGTTGGATCGCAATTGATTAATCTGCTGTTTTTTCACGATGATGTTGCTACAACGATGATCTGTTATGGTGATGAACGTGAGAAATATGAATTTGTCAGCTATGTGGAGATGCTGATTATGTTGGGTAAATACTGGGATGATCATGATGTCTCTTTTGAGTTGCGAGAATTTAAGAATGTAAATGGTTTTATTGAATTTAAAGGTTTTTTTGTTGCTCATAAGGATGGTGCAGAGGATCTTGTTGAAATATGGTATCATCTGGATTACGATTTTCATCTGGATTTGATTATGGCAATAGTCTATCCCGCTGGATATGGAGAGGGATTTGAAGAAGAGTAGGAAAATTAGGAGAATTAATGAAGATATTTGAAACACATGCGCATCTTAATTTTGAGGACTATGATAAAGATCGTGATCTTTTGCTGAAGAAGTGTTTTAAGAATGATATTGAATACATAATCAATGTGGGAACTGATGCAAAGAGCTGTAGGGAGAGTATCGAGTTGGCGGAAAGGTTTGATAGGATTTATGCTGCTGTTGGATTTCATCCACATGATGCGGTAGATTATGATGAGGATTTGATAAGGGAGCTGGCAAAGCATCCCAAAGTGGTTGCCATTGGGGAGATCGGGTTGGATTACTATCGGAATCACAGTCCCCGTAATGTGCAGAAGGATGTGTTTGCACGTCAGATAGCGTTAGCGAAAGAGTTGGATAAACCGATAATTGTGCATGATCGTGATGCCCATGAGGATACGTTGAGGATTCTGGAAGAGCATGCTCCGGACAATGTGGTATTTCATTGCTATGCCGGGGATGAATTGATGGCGGAGCGTATAGCTGAGTTGGGTTGGAAGATTTCATTTACCGGGGTTGTTACGTTTAAGAACAGTAACATGGAAAATGTAGTTCGTCGTGTGCCTGAGAATGGATATTTTATTGAGACTGATTCACCCTTTTTATCACCGGTTCCTATGCGTGGAAAACGGAATTCACCGCTGAATCTGCGTTATGTGATAGAGCGGATTGCCGAGATTAGAAATCAGGCTCCTAAGAAGGTTGCGGAATCGTCTTATAACAATGCATATAACTTCTTTTTTGGGGATATTGGATAGGTCTAATTATCCTCTTTGGAATCGATGTAAAAGTGCAAAGAAAAAACTTGCATAAAATAATCTCGAAAATAAAGTGACTTAGATTAATTATTTTTGGAGGAAATTATGGCAGTAAAAATTAATGAATCATGCGTAGGATGTGGTGCATGTGTTGATGCATGTCCAGTTGAAGCATTAACAATTGTAGATGACAAAGCAGTTTGTGATGCTGAAAAATGCGTTGATTGCGGTGCTTGTGTTGATACTTGCCCTGTAAGTGCTATTTCTTTATAAATCATAACGGAAATTTTTAAATTTAAAGCCACCCTTGAGGTGGCTTTTTTTTCGGTTGACAGTTTACAGTTGACGGTTGTCGGTTATCGGTTGACTAAAGGATTGCCACGAAGACACCAGGTCACTAAGATATGGAGTGGTTTACAGTTGTCGGTTTACAGTTTACGGTTGAAGGTTGTCGATTTACAGTTGTTGGTTTTATTATTCAATTCTCAATTTATATATTGTGAAAAATATTTTTGTAAAAGCGACGATAATCATCGTCGCCTTCTTTTTTGAGAATGAAAAATCATTGAATTAATGGTTGTCTGTTTTATCATTCAAATTTCAATTACAGTTACAATGAATTCCTACAAATTCCTATAATTTCCCATTGTATTCCTATGAGTTCCTCAAGGGTACATTTTACTTCTCACCTTTCCTCTTTCCCTTCTTGTCCGCCAATCTTCTGGGTGGGTTCCTTTCTTCCTTTTCTTCAATGAAGGATACCAACAACACGGGCAAAGAAAGATACTTATAATGAATAATGAATAATGAATAATGAAAGACGAGTGCATCTGGTTGTTGACGGATTATTCATTCTTACTCCTGATTATGGTTCTTTTCTTGACGCTCTGAGAAAGCGGAGGAATCTTCGATTCTAAATGGGATTATTTGCTGTGAATAGCATAATTTGAGGGTAAATGTAAGATTGGTCATAAAGTTTTGTTGACAGATTATCCTTGTTAACGAATTTGTTGATTGATTTTTTATATATAGTAATTTATTTATTTTTCATATTTACCAGTTAATGTTAAAGTCGGGCAAAATCTCAAAAAATGAAGGTTATATGAGAACATTGTATTTTTGCATAGATATTGGAAATTCCCACATTGTTGCCGGGATTTATGAAGGATATGAATTACTGCATCAATGGCGGATTAATACAGTTAAAACACGCACATCAGATGAGTATTTTACAATCTTCAAACAATTATTGGAAGAGAGTAATATTTTAATTTCGGAGATTGAGATTGTGGCAATTTCATCTGTAGTGCCTAGATTAAATGCTGTAATGCAGGATATGTTTGGGAACTATTTTTATACAAAGGTCATTAATGTTTCAGCATACACAGAATTAGGATTGAGTTTTCCCATGGATGATCCCGGGTTTATCGGTGCTGATCTAATTGTAAATGCTTTTGCAGCGAAAGAGAAATATAAAACAGATGCCATCGTAATTGATCTTGGTACAGCAACGACAATCCAACTTGTAACCAGACAGGGTGATTTTCTGGGAACAGTTATTGCTCCTGGAGTTATGACATCGGCTGGTAGTCTATTTGAGAAAGCATCCAAACTGGCACATATAGAATTAAAAAAGAGTGATAAAATTCTTGGATTAAATACTAACGATGCATTACTAAGCGGTATAATCACCGGCAATGCATTGATGATTGACAGTTTTATTGATAAAATAAAAGAACAGCACAAAGAACTAAATGAGATTAAGGTTATAGCAACTGGTGGATTAGCTTCTATGATATGTTCGGATTCTGAGCAGGTAGATATTATAGACCCACAGCTTACTTTAGATGGATTGATGAGGATTTGTATCAGACATGATCAGTCCGACACAGCAGGAAATAAAGGGTAATACAAGGATAAGATTGTTAATGCTGAAAAAGATAATAATACTGATTTTGATAATGTTGGCCTGTAATGTTATTGCGGATGTTTATCTTCCAAAATATTATTTAAAAGGTGTAAACCCTGTTGTTGAAGATCAAATAGATTTATTGAAGATTAAAAAAAGTAATCTCAGCTACAGTAGAAAGCTTCTTCTGTTGAAAAGTATCGATTTTAAAACAGATGCTCAAATCAATTTTGACGATGATGAGGTGATGTTAAGATTATCTTTTAATAACACAGAATTATATCGTCCGGTATATTTATCATTGCGATCTTACTTAAACCACAAAATAAAGGCGGAATTCCGCAAGTCTTTACAGGAAAATAAGATATCGCTTTTAGAAGAGACAGGGCAAGCTTCCAGTGATGGTTTGATCCCGGAGATTGTTATTGATCTTCCTAAAATGGCTTTACCAAAAGCTGTAAGGCGTTTCATGGGTAACAAGGCTGGCCGGTTGAGTTTGGATGGTTCACAGAAGTTAACTATTTCTGGTCATTCTACCTCCAGTGATTATCCTGGCAGTGAAGGAGATCAAAGTAACAATTTTGATCTTGAATTGAAACAGGATCTTAATCTTAATCTTAAGGGTACAATTGGAGAGAAGATCCATGTAAGTGTATCACATCATACCTCATCGGATGATTCATTTATGTCGGAGCCCAACGATATAAATATCAGCTATAAAGGGTTTGAGGATGAGGTTGTTAAATCTATTGAAGGTGGTGATATAAATCTATCCCTCAGTGGATCACGTTTCATCAGTGCTTCTGCATCATCAGAAGGGCTTTTTGGGTTAAAGGCGTTAATGGAATTCGGGAGTCTGAAACTTACAACAATTCTGGGTAAGGATGAGGCTAAAAAGAGTTCTAAGAAGTATAATGGTAATAATCAATCGGATTCATTAACCATTGATACCAGGAATTTTGAGGATCACACCTATTATTATATTGACGACCCAAGTGCTTTATACCAACTTTATACAGCGGCTGATGGGTTGTCGGAAGAGAAGCAGGGTTGGATAGATAATGCAGTTAAAACCGATGATTCGGGTGCCTGGGTAATAAAATCTCCACAATTACTTCCTGATGTCGGATCACTGAAGGTATATCTTGATGACAATAATGCGAATAACAATGTAAATGCAATTGAGGGTGCTGATATTGATGGTAACGGATCATTTATGTTTGATCTTCTAACTGATGGATCGGATTATTCAATGGACTACGATTCCGGTATTTTGAGGATTAATACAACCACAAGCATCAGTAAGAGTTATACTCTCGGGGTGGTTTATACACGTGGTGGAGAGCCGGTAGGCTCCTCTTCTGCTGGTGATCTACAGGTGAAATTATTGCAGATTAGTAATCAGGATATCGACATCTATCCCGAATATTGGGTATTACAGGCGAGAAATATTTACAACCTGGGTAATCAAAATATTAAGAATGAAGGATTTAATGTTGATATCTTTACCTATGGGGCCGATAACAGCCAGAATTTCTATAATGAAGATGGGATGCTGTATAATGATTATTTGCGTTTGGATATAAATGGTGATGGCAGTATCAATGGTGATGATTCTACTATCGATTTATTGAATGGATACATTGTTTTTCCATTCTTACGTCCTTTTGAACCCTTGGGTGATGAGATTATCTACGAAGAGGAGAGTGTTAATTCAACTGAGACAGATTTGAATATTGGTGTCAGAGGGAAGGTAGGTCGTGAAACAATTAATCTTAATCAGATTAATATTCTTCCTGGTAGTGTTACAATTAAGCTGACAACTGTAACCGGAACTAGGACTTTGAAAGAGAATATTGATTATCTGTTTGATTATGATTGTGGTAACATTACATTTCTTAATCAGGAATCCAAAAATTCCGATAATGATATAGATATTTCGTATCAGTTTAAACCGTTATTCTCAGTCGACAGTAAGACGCTGATGGGGATACGGGCAGATATGGACATCACAGATCAGACAAAGATCGGTGGTACATTTATCTATCAGAATGAGAAGGTAACTGAGGACAGACCGAAAATTGGAAATGAAAACCGCAGTATAATTCTAGCGGATATTGATGGAGAGATCGAGGTGGAAGCACCTTTCTTAACCTCCTTAGTTGATATGCTACCATTTATTAGAACCGATGAGGAATCAGAGATATCTCTCAGTGGTGAGGTTGCCATGAGTATTCCCAATATCTATGGTTCTGATGAACAGGATGATCCCAAAGAAGCCTATGTCGATGATATGGAATCTATCCTGGATTCATATCCTCTTGGGGTTACAAGACGTACCTGGGTTCAGGCTAGTAAACCCTATAACTCTAATTTGATTCGAAGTGATATAAATTGGTATAATCCACAGAATATTCAGGCAAAAGATGTCTATGATCCTTCTACCTTGAGTGATGATGAAGAGGATGAAAAAGTCTCCGTTCTTGCCTGTAAAATTAATCCTCCAACCGTTGGAAATCCCGGTGTTGATAATGTTTATTGGACTGGTGTGATGAAATATGTCGGTGACCAGGTTGATTTTTCAGAGAAAAAATATCTGGAATTTTTGGTTAAGGTTGATTCATTACCTGGGAATATTTCACCAGAGCCTATAGTAATGCATGTGAATCTAGGTGATATAAATGAAGATTTCTATACAGATTTTGGTGGAGAAGGTATCTTAAACAGTGAGGATGGTATTGGAAGTACCTTCCCCGACGGTAGTCTCGACTTTGGAGAAGACCTGGGATTTGATATGATTGAAAACGGTGATCCAGGTGATGATCCTAATGATAACTATGATAATGATGAGATCAGTATTGATGGGGATATTGAATATCCTTATGTTAATGGTTCCGAGGGCAATGGATACCTTGATACTGAGGACTTGAATGGTGATGGCTACCTTACAATGACAGATGTTTACTACGAATTTTCTCTGTCATTGACCTCGGAAAATGAAGAATTTTTGAATAGTGAATACAAAGGTTGGAGATTATATCGCATTCCTTTGGATGATGCTGCAAATTATAATGTTGTTTCTTATAATGGTGTCAGTGAACCTGAATTTAAGAAGATCAGTTATGCTAGAATCTGGTTTGAGACAAGAGAGAAAGCCAGAATCAAGATAGTTTCGGCTGATATTGTAGGAAATAAGTGGGAAAATACTGCAATTCGTGATGAAGATGGGGATATTGTAGATTCCGATGATGAATTCATGGTAGCAGGTGTTATCGATAATCAGAAAAATCCTGAGTATTATCCTGCTCCAGGCTCAGTTATAAAAAAAGATAATGAGGAGACTCTTGAACAGTCTTTGATTCTTGATTATCAAAACTTACGTGCTGGGCATACCGGTATGGTGCGTCAATATTTTCATGATCAGACAAGCCAGAACAAAGGGCTGGATCTGCGTAATTATGAAGAGATAAGGTTCTGGGCATACACAGCTACCGACTTACCTGCTGAAAACGATTCATTGGTTATCAGATTCGGTGCAGATTCAACAAACTACTATCAAATACAGCTTCCTGTGGATCCACAACCATATCATGATGCTATGACCAAAAGTGGTTGGAATTCCATTGAGGTTGGCTTTGATGAATTAACCGAATTGAAGAATATCAGCGATCAGGATACCTGCTATTATAAAGTTAAGGGTGGAGTTACCTACAAATTCAGTAAGGTGGGTGAACCTACACTGTCCAATATAAAAGAATTTCGTCTGGGTATGACAGCTGGTGATACCTTTACAGGGCGAATATACTTCGATGATATCAGGGTAGCCAATCCTTATACTGAGGTTGGATATGCTGCACGTGCGGATTTCCACACGGGTTTTGCTGATTTTTCTACATTGGATATAAATCTGAATTGGAAAACGCCAAACTTCCAATCCTCAACAAATAGATCTACATCGGCAAGTACTTCCGAAACAGTTGATCTAAAAATTACCAATAAATATAATCTGGATAAGTTCTTCCCATCGCAGTGGGGATTGAATATTCCTTTAACTTTATCGCGTGATTGGACAAAATCTATACCTCGGTACGCAACAAGTTCTGATATTCTAAGAGAGAATCTTTCTGAGGAAGAGAAAGAGAGGGAACAGACACGTAAAACAGTTTATGGAGCTACACTTAATTTCAGTCAAAGAAAGAAACCAGAGAATAAAATTGCTGAGTTACTGGTAAAAAATACCTCCATAAACACGTCGATACAACAATCTACTAACCTGCAACCAACCTCTACAGATACGACATTGACCTACACGGTAAAACATACCTATAACCTTGATATTGATCCTGATGATATAGACATTAAATTGTTTGATAATTATAGCTTATATTTCTTTCCTAATACTTTCACTAATTCATTAACCTACAAGGCTACATTTCCTCAGAAATGGCGTTGGGATACTTACTCAGACTCGGTTGATCATTGGGTTCCGGCAACAAATTCTGATACAACGAAGGTTTTGAATACAGACACCTATCTTAAATATGATCTGACCTCGGATTTTGGTACCACCTATAAATTAACTACAGAACGAGATATCACGCAGGATGGAGAACTGTGGGGGATCCCAACTGGTCACGAAAAAACAAGGAATCAAACCATCACAGTAGATTATTCGCCAGATTATATAGAGCGGATCATGAATATCTCTGGTGATGCCAGTGTAAAATATAAACAGGAACATAAAAAACAGTCTGCATCCAGTGAAAGTGAGTATCTTTACTATGGTAATGCAAATCGATCAATAGGGGCTAATGCAACCTTGAAAAACAGGGATCTATTATCAGATTTTGTATCCTGGCTGGGATTTGATACGGAACAACCAAAGACGAAAACATCGGGGAAAGATCGATCATCCAATAACCGGAAAAGGGATGATGAAAAAAGAAAGTCTCAAGATGCAAAAAATTTGGATAATCCACCTTATGATAAAGAAGGTGAGGTGAAAAAATATAACTCACCGGAAGATGAGAAACGTGCAAGGGAAAAAGAGAAAGAAGAAGCTTATCTAAGAGAAAAACAGATGCGAGAAGGTGGAAAGGATCTGGGTGATCCAAAAGATGAAAAATCTGATTCTATGGATAAGGAAGAAGAAATAGATGAGGAAAAACCAGCAGGGCCAGGATTTAACCCGGTGAAGGGATTTGTGAATTATCTCACTAACCTCGAAAATATCAGCTTCTCTTATGATAATACCTACGTAACATATTACGAAAAACGTGAGGAAACTCCTGATTTCATGTATCAATTAGGGGTGCCGCATGCTTTACCAGATTCCGCTCTCAGCAAGAAAACCATTACGGATAAATATTCAGCAAATACAGGATTAGCCTTATTAAGTAATCTCAATACCGATTGGTCTTATAACTACGAATTTAAACGGACCTATGAAGATCCTGCCGAGAATTATGGTACCCAATCGAAAACAACAACATTCCCAAGCCTTTCTGTTACGCTTACTGAGTTTGAACGCATTCTACGCGCTGAAAACTTGTTGACCAGTTCGCGTATACAATCCTCCTATTCTGTTACCAAAGTTGAATCAGGTGATCTGGATTGGGATGAACCCAAAACGGTGAAAGAAACTATCTCTTTCCAACCGTTGATCTCCTGGACAGGTAACTGGATCAAGAATGTCTCATCCAACCTGTCTTATAATTATTATACCTCGGAAAGCGTTACCGATAATGGGGAATTTGATTCGATTACAAAAGAGGTACGCAGTTCAATAAATGGTAATGTTTCCTGGACGTTCTCTGCAGAGCGTGGAATAAAATTGCCCTTCACTAAAAGAAAGATACGTTTCCAGAATGAGATGACAGCTGAACTCAGCTTCAATTATGAGGATTCCAAAAGTACTCAGAAAGGTAGTGGTGATCCTGTTACCAATAGGGATCAAACCAAAATGACTGTAACACCGGGAGCTTCTTATAAGTTCAGCAAAAATGTCCGTGCTGGTTTGACCGGGAATTATGATATAACAGACAACAAGAAAAATCAGCAGAAGATTTCAGTTTTCAGTCTTGGTGTTTGGATAGAGATATTGTTTTAAGGTTAAACCGTAGTTTTTTAAGGAAAGAAAATTACGCCAGTTGATTTGGATTTTGTTTTTTGCTGATTTTTTAAGCTAAATATTAAAAAAATCAGTCAGTTGTTAACTGAAAGGAAATTGGTAGGTAATTGCTATTGAATTAATGATTTACAAATTCACAAACACACCATTTCATGCCGTTAAATAATCCTGCTTATTGTTGCAACTAATGAGTTAAATTGTCGGCTGGGTAAACATCTTCTGCTCTAAATTTTATCTCATAATATCTAAGTATCAATAGCCAGAAAATCCTTAAATCTTATCATTGTGTCATTATCTAGTGGATTATTGTTATTGGGGTTTTGAACTTCTCTGAATTTGCGGGTTGTATCGCTTTTTTCATCATTTTTCTTGACACTTATAAAATTTAAGAACTGATAAGTGCTAAGGGGTAAATAATGGTTACAAAAGCACAAAAAATTCGGGTTGGAATATTTCTGACTGTTATATCAATTATCATGATTATTTTTATTGTTATGGTAACCGGTAACAAATTAATGAAGAAATTTGATGTGTACACAATTGTCTATCCGGAAATCTCCGTAAGTGGTCTGCAGATTGGTGGAGCCGTAAAATATCATGGTATAAGCATAGGTCGTATTGACGATATCTACATTGATAAAGATGATATTAGAAACATTATTGTAGATATAAGTGTGGACCATGGAACTCCTATTAAAGAGGATGTTGTGGCATCACTTATTCCCGTTGGTATTACCGGTTTATTGCAGATTGAATTGACTGGCGGAACTAACCAGGCCAGGCTTCTGAAATCTGGAGATGAAATTACCTCGGGTACATCTACACTTGAAAGTATTACCAGTAAAGCCGAAGTACTTGCCATCCGATTGGAAAATGTTCTTGTTAATATTGCTGAACTGACCAATGAGGAAAATCAGGAAAAATTCTCTAATATTTTGACCAATATTGATACCATTGTAGAGGATAATCGCGAGGATTTCAGCAGATTGATTACTAATCTCGATTCGCTCTCGTTATATCTGTCTAACCTCTCTAAAGAATCTACTGAGATAATGGCAAAATTTAATGAAGTTGTTCAGTCAGAAGCCTTTGATAACATAGTTACCAACATCAGCACCGTTTCTGATAGTCTTGCAGATGCTGATATCAAAGGGACTATCAATGAAATGCATGTTACCTTGCAACAGATAACCGAAACGATGGCACATCTTGACAGAACACATCTAACCTCCAGACAGGATATTATCCAATCTATAGAGATAATGCGGGAAACACTGGAATATCTAAATGAGTTTTCGCGACAGATCAACGAAGATCCGTCTCTACTACTACGATCTAAAAGGAAATAAGAGGTTAATATGAAGAAATGGATATATGCTTTTCCATTGGTTTTGATCATGTTCCTGGCGGGATGTGCATCCAATGAAATTATAAATAGAAATTATTATATTCTTGAATATCTGGAACATACAGAAAAGGATGAGCTTTTTCAGGATGCACCAATGGATTCGACTATTCAGATAATGACAACCAGGATTCCTCAAACCTATAATCGCAGACAGCTGGTTATCAGGCATATTGGATTGCGTATCACTTATTCTGATTATGATAGTTGGGGTGTGAAATTATCGGAGACTATTCCCAGTCTTGTACAGAAGCGGTTTACCAGATATAATCATTTCAGTCAGGTTCAGGATGATATGATTCAGAAACCTGATTTTTCAATCCGTACATCGGTAAATAAAGTAGAACTTTATGAGATGGAAAATGGGTCTCAAGCTCATTTAAATATGGATTTCTATCTTATTGGAAAGGATGGCGAAACGATACTTGTGCCTTATAATTACAGTGCTCAGAAGAAGGTGGTTGATAGTCAGGTAGACACCTATGTTCAGAATATTAATGAACTGATACTTGAAGGTACAGATGAGTTTATCAAGCAGGTTTTAAACTATTTCGCAGGAGAGGAAGTCTTTTCCAATTATCTGCATCAATTTACAGAACGATATGACACTTCTCTGGAACAGATCCTGGAGGAAGAAACACCTGAAAAAGATAAGGGATTGTTACTGCTTCCGGCAATAACCAAAGGTGATAATGAACCATATTATAAGGTTTTTAATGAGTATGGATATCAGTTCTTT
>CAYYLA010000053.1:0-13152 GCA_964441785.1 uncultured Candidatus Cloacimonadota bacterium
CCAACCGTCACAATGGCAATAAATAAACTGAAAACACCTGTTACGATAAAAAGCGTTGGCTCTAATTCCACCTTATAAGCAAAACCCTGCAACCATTTATTCATAGCGAACCAGGAAACAGGCCAGGCAATTATCATGGAAATCAAAACCCATTTACAGAATTGTTTTGTAAGCAGTAGGGTTATTCCATGTACAGAAGCTCCCATAACTTTGCGAATCCCAATCTCTTTTGTCCTGCGTTCAGTGATATATCCAGCTAAACCAAATAGACCTAAACTGGAGACAAAAATTGCCAGAATTGTGAAATAAGAGATCAATGTTTCAGCATTTTGCTCAGGACGATAGAGTTGTTCCAGGGTGGAATCGAAAAATCTAAAATTACCGACAACGTCAGGATCAATACCGAGAAGAGCCTCTTTCATTTTTCTCAATGTTTCTGTAGAATTTTCAGAGGTAATGCGCGCAAAAATATGTCGAGATTCTCTTCTACTATTAATTAGCAGTAGTGGTTCAATTGGATTTCTTACATTGTTATAATTGAAATCCTTAATTAGACCGATAATCTCGATATTTGCCGAAGTAATATGTTTTCCAACCGGATCATCCATACCCATGCGCAAAGCAGCTGTTTCATTAATCACTACAGCATTTGTATCAGAGACAATTGCAGGTGAGAAGAAACGTCCTGCCAACAACTCTATTTCGAAGGTATCCAGAAAATAAGGGTCAACCGCAATACGATGAATCTGCAGATTGTCATCACCCTGTTTTCCTTCCCAACTATCCATCTCGAAACCTGGACATTCATATATGGGTAAAACATTGGTTGTCGCAACACTGGTTACTTCGGGAAGTTGCAATAACGTTTCTTTTACTACATCATGTTTCTGTTTAAGGGTAGGTGTTTGATTGAGAAATACAAGATGTTCTTTATTATATCCTAATTCTTTTTCATTCATAAAAGTTAATTGCTTTTTCACAGTTAAGGCAGAAATCATCAATATAATTGATAACGAAAATTGAAAAACCACCAGGATTGTCCTAAACAATGATGAACGTTTCCCTCCTCGATTTACTGATTTCAAAACATCAACCGGTTTGAAAGAAGAGAGCATTAGAGCGGGATATATACCCGCTATCAAGCCTGTTAAAACAGCAATTCCAATAAGATAGAGAATCATAACAGGAAATTCTGTCAGATTAAGAGCAACCTCTTTGCCGGAAACATTATTAAATGGAGTCATCAAGAGTTCAACCAGAATCAGAGCAATTAATAACGCTAATAGCGCATAGATAATTGATTCACAGAAGAACTGCAAAATAATCCTTAATCTTGAACTTCCCGATACTTTCCGAATCCCGATTTCTCGAGCTCTTGTACCGGATTTTACAGTGGATAGGTTCATAAAATTTATACAGGCGATTAAGAGCACTAAAAGAGCAACAAATGAGAAAATGTAGATAGTTTTTATATTTCCTTTGATAATAAAATCATAAGAAGCATCTGAGAAAAGATAGATATCTTTCAATGCCTGAGAATAAAGATATAGGCCATCTTCCGAACCGTGATTAAGGTAGAAATTCCTAATTTTATCATCCAATTGTTTAGCACTAACTCCTTCATTAAGTAAGAGATAAGTAGTGAAATTAAAAGAACCAGCTCCCAGATCATCAATATTTTCTCCATCCTGTTTAATTACCTCAAATGGAGCCAATAATCCAAAGGCAAAATGTGAATGTGTAACAGGCTCAATTACTCCTGTAATTGTAAAATTTCCTCGATCTTTTACTTCAACAATCTGCCCCATGGGATCTTCATTACCAAAGAGTTCCTCTGCTACATCAGGTGTAATCACCAAACTACCAGGGTCAAGTAATGCTGTTTCGGGATCCCCTGCAATAAATGGGAAAGTAAATATTTTAAAAATAGAATTATCTGCAACCCCACTGCCAACATTGACATAATCACCTTCTCCGTATTTTAACTGAAATGCACCCCAATTTTTGAAACGGCAAATCTCTTCAATCTCGGGAATTTCGGGAGCAAGGTTTGGTGCTAAAGCCGCTGGAGTTACGGCAACCTTCATCATAGCATCACCTGAGCCAAACTCAACCAGAATCCTGTGAATCCTATCATAATTCTCGTGAAATCTATCGTAACGTAACTCATCCTGAACCCATAATAAAATCAATATACAAACTGCCATCCCCACTGCCAGTCCAATAATATTGATAAAGGAAAATGCTTTGTTACGATTGATATTTCTTACTGCTACTTTAAAAAAATTCTTCAGCATATTAAACCTCATTTTTGAATTTACTACAACAGTTGCAACTAATATTCCATCAACCTATCTTCATTGTTAATTAAAGGTTATGTAATTTATGTTACATTTATTATGTTCGAATATGAACAGATAGCGAGCTAATTCGCACATATCACATTTTACCCCTTAGAAACAAATAGAGATCACTTGATTATTGATATTTTAATGCATCTATCGGGTTTGCATCAGCAACTTTAAAAGATTGCAAAACAACCGTGAGCATTGCCATCACAAAGGAAAGACATGCTGATATAACAAATGGTGCTAATGTAATATCAATATGATATGCAAAATTCATAAGCCATTTATTCATCAAAAACCAACTAAGTGGCCAGGCCATGACATTAGCGATCAATACCCACTTGGAGAAATCCAGACATAACATCATTATCAAAGAACTCACAGATGCTCCTAAAACCTTCCTGACTCCAATCTCTTTCGTCCGTTGTTCTGCAGAATAAGCAGACAATCCAAGTAAACCAAGACAGGCTATTATCAAAGTCAATATCGAGAAATATGTAAAAAGTTGAGACAATTTATCTTCGGAAGCATATAATTTATTATAGCTCTCATCTAGAAAGATATATTCCAGAGGTTCTTCACCGGTAAAACTATTCCATTTTTTTTCTATACTCTTAAGTTTATTTGATATAGCAGTATCAGACATCTTAACAAACAACCAATTCCCTCTCCTGGAGACCTCTTCATCCTCTCTAATTGCAAATATCACAATAGGTTGAATAAACTCGCGTATTGAGCCAATCTGAAAATCATTTATCACACCAATATTCTCTACATTAATTGGTTCATTCTGATTATTATATCCCATAAAAATACGTTTACCGATAGCATTATCACCCCAGCCAAATTTCACTGCAGCAGTTTCATTAACAATAACCTTAAAATCACCTGATATACCTGAATTTTTTGCGAAATTATTACCCTGAGTAAATCTGAGACCAAGCAGACCGGCAAAGTTCTCATCGATACTCATAAACTGGCATCCAATAGGAGCGAAATTACCATCATCATCTTCTACATTCAAGGTAATATGATTCAATTCTTTGCCAGGTAATGCATCAGAAACGGCATAACCAAGAACTCCTGGTATTTGTGAAATCTCCTGGGTAAAATTATCTAATCGGTCAAATAATTGCTGATCCTTTATGGAAATTGCAATTGTATTTTCTTTGGAAAAACCAATATCTTTGTTTTTAGCGAATGCTATCTGATTCAAAAGAATAATGGTTGAGATAATCATAACAATAGAAATAGTAAACTGGATAACAATGAGTACTTTTCTTAAAATAGATCCCTTCATACCCTTTTTGATAGGACCTTTTAAGGTTTCCGAAGGAAGGTAAGATGATAGGAAAAAGGCTGGATACAAGCCAGAAAACGTACCAATTATTATCACCACAGCCAATAATTCTATCAACAGCAACGAATCATTCATTAGATCGAATTCCAGTGTTGAGGTGAAGAATTGCTGAATATGCGGAATAACTAATTCTGTTATCACTACAGCTATCAACATAGCTATAAAAACCACAATTATGGATTCAGTTAAGAATTGTTTGATCAATGATGACCGACATGAACCGAAGACTTTGCGTAATCCAACCTCTCGACCTCTCTTTTCTGATCGGGCAGTTGCAAGATTCATGTAGTTGATTGATGCAATTAATAGTAGAAAAACAGCGATTATGGAGAAAATGTAGATATTTGATTTTCTTCCGTTGGGATAAGCCTCCCAGGTTAGATTAGAATTTAAATGAATCGATGTTAAGGGTTGTAAAATCAGCGAACACGTACCATCCAACCGGGAAAATGTATCGACCATGTATTTATCAAAAAAGCTATCGAATTTGCTTATAATTGTTTCGGGATTATGGTTATCCTGTAACAGAATATAGGTATAAACATGCCATCCATACCAGACATTTTCTTCACCAGCCCGATATACCTCGTTCCAGGGTGTGATAACCTCATACTCCAGATGTGAACCCGCTGGTAGATCAGCTATTACGGCTGTTACAATTCTCTCACTGTTTTCATTTATAGTGATTGTTTTCCCAAGAGGGCTTTCCTCACCAAATAATTTATCTGCAAAACGCTCTGTTATCACAACAGCATCCGGGTTCCTTAAAGGATTCTCTGAATCTCCCAAGACAAACTTATTACTGAAAACTTTAAAGAACGATGTATCCGCAGCGAATATTTTCTCTGATATTATTACTTGTTTATTGTATTCAACCTCTGCTGTGTGAATATTCAAACTTGGAATTCCAGCTACACGCGTCATCTCCAATATTTCAGGATATTCCTGTTGCATTGTTGGACCGACAGGCCTACCTAGGTTACAATATCTATCTATCTTACCACCCATATTATATTCAACTGCCAGACGATAGATATTATCACTGTTTTGATAGAATTTATCATAGGCTAATTCTGAACGAATATAGAGAAATATTAACAGACTACAGGCTATTCCTATTGCTAAACCAAGTATGTTTAAAAGTGAATAAACCTTGTGTTTCCAGATCGATCTTATTGCCGTAAGGATGTAGTTCTTTAACATCTTACTCCTCCTTTTACATTATATTCAAATGTCTCCAGTGATCTTTTAAAAAATCTTACCCTGTCGCAATTGATAAACCGATGATAAAAATAGTCCTTTTGATCAGGGTTTATTTGCATTATGATGATTGTTTCAGGTACAATATGTTGTTCTATAATTTTAGCACTTTCAGGCCCATTCAGAAAAAATAATCGATCAATAAAAGCTATATCTATCATCTCATTTCCCAACTCAAAAATTTCAAATTCCGATGTATTATGTGGATTCGCATCACCGCTGTGAAAAATAGTGTATCCTCCCAGCTCGAATATATATCCCAAATTTTCCACCGACTCATGCTTGTTGATATTACATTTCTTTTCATTATCATAGATAATACTGTGACTATGTTCCAACCGAAGTATCCTGATAGGTATATCATCAACAACTATCTGACTATCACAATATGCAGGCGGTGATAAGGAGATTATTCTCTTTTCCAACTTATTTGATAATTTATATCTCCTTAAACGTTGGAAAACTTGTACAGGACATAGAGTTAAACATTGGGGATTGTTTTCCATTACTTTGATAACAAGATGCGGATCGAAATGATCTTCATGATAATGAGTTATTGCAATTAAATCAATGTTGCAAAAGGGATTACTACCTGACAACATAGCACCAATAACCGAGTCCCCGGGTGAATCACACCAGCGTTGGTTCGAAGATTTAAAAATTCCATCAATGATTATTTTTTTACCATCACCTTCTATAACAAAACCTGCATTGGCAATGTAAGTAATTTTTATGGAATCATATATCATCTTCTTTTTTGCTGTTAACATAAATCTATGCCCTTTCCTCTCATTGAAGAACTACCATTAACGGAAACATCAGATATTCCGTACCCAAATAGATTCTTTTACAGCAATTTTCCAATTGACTTAATAACATAACCTTCCTCTATTCATCTTTACTAAATCAAAAAGCAAAGGCCATACCATAACGCTATCTTTTTATTCTACATAATCTTACATTTTCTGCAAAGCATCATTATTGTGCGGTGTCGCCCAGAATAGTACGATTCCGTTCAGTATTTTTTTTTATGCTATCTAAACTCTCTGTTATTAATAATCTTAACCATTTCCAATATTCCGAGAGATTTTTTTTCTTGACTTCACATACCGCCGGTATTTTAAATACCCCGGGTATGCGAAATAGGAATCAGACTTAAATGAGGTAGAATTATGAATAGAAGAGAGAAACAGAAAGCGGAGACATTGGCAGACCTCATGAAGGCTGCTGAAGAGTTGTTTATCCAACAGGGATATGAGAATACATCCATTAATCAAATTGTGAGAAAATGTGAAATTACCAAAGGAGCGTTTTATCATCATTTCTCATCAAAAGAAGAGATTCTGGAAAAGATGTGTCACAATCATTATAACCTTATTGTGGAGGCTATAGATCCAATAATCAGCAATGAAAGTCTTACACCATTTCAGAAGATACAGGGTGTAATAAATACATCCAGGTTATTGGGATCAGAACGATCAGAATTTGTTGGTGAATATATTCAGACAAAGCATAATGATAACAATCTAATTTTAAAGGAACGCTTAAAGCGATATGATAAGAAAATGTATATCCAAATCATTGCCCCTTTACTAAAAGAGGCAAAAAAGAATGGAGAATGCCATTTCCATACAACGCCTGAAGTTATGGCCATTTTCATAAACCAGTTGGATCAATCGGTAACAGAAGAGATAAATGAAATTTTCAGGGATTTCACCAGCAACCAGTCAGAAGAAAAAATTTCGGCTGTTATAGGGGGTTTTGCATATAGTTTAAAACAATTATTAAACCTGGATGAAGAGACAGTTAACGAGATTCTGAATCCAGAACAGGCTATCCAGTTCTTTAACGAGATCTTACAAAACAGGAGAAAAGAACATAAATGAAACATTCAAAGATTCTAATAGGACTTATATTACTCATCTGGTTCTCATTCAACCTATACGCAGATGATAAAAGAATAATCTTGCCACTGGCAAGTTATGAACAATTAAATTATGATAATCAAACCATCAACTCTTATGGAGCAGGGTTTGTGCTGCAAAACGAATTCAGCCAGTGCGTAACTTTCTTTAACTATTATCGTTACAGAAAATCTTTAAATTTCGATTATCCAGATACTTTTTACTCAATCAACCTACTTTATGATAAGCAGAAGAACCGTCGACAGATTTTGGGCATCTTCAAAAGCGAATCAGACAGACCTGTAACAGGTGGACTAAACACATTCCAGGCTGCATTGGGATATGGATATCGAGTTATCGATAAAACGAATCTTCAGCTTACCTTAGGTGGTGCCATAGGTGTAAGTGATTTCGGTATCGAATACGATAATGGTAAAACCTGGCCTGTCATTATCACTCCACTGATCAGATGTAAATATCAGAGTAAGCTATTGGATATGAAATTCGATTTTCTAACAGGACCAAACCTTGATGTGAATCTCTTTCCTCGCAATAGAGTCAGAATAATCAATGAGATACGAATGGATCAGTTCCGGGACGCAAGAGATATTCTGTTTTCATCATCGTTGAGTTATCGTCTGTTTGCTGAAGATCATGCTCTGGGAGATTTTGCCGGGATATCAGCAGGCATAAGGAGTGAAGAAATTTCTTTCGATTTAGCAGAGGATGATGAATTGATTGAGACGCAATATTACGCTTATTTCATAGAATTGGATGCGACAATATTGAAGATATCGGCCGGGTCGATCTTCGATGGTCGAGAACAGTATCGCGAAGAGATTTCATCCAATTTTAGCAGTGGGTACTTTTTAACTATAAATGCAATGTACAAATTTTAGGAGGAACAATGAATTACAAATATAATGCAAAAAAATATTTCACCCTAACATTTATAATTACCTTCATATTCTGGTTTATTGGTGCCTGGTTCAGCTATCGTCAAAATGAGCAATCATTTTATATGATATTTATGTTACTCGGCTTAATAACACCCTTTGTACTCTCGGTGGTTATGATAAAAAATACAGGCAATAAAGATTTGAAGAAAAAATTCTATTACAGATTAAGATCATTACGTCTAATTAATCTGAAAATGATTCCTATTCTTCTTTTTCTTATGCCTGTTTCAGTGATAATCTCTATAGTTATTTCTACCACATTCTTCCACGGGTCTACAGATCAATTTATTTTATCTGAAGAATTCTCTTTTTCTACCGGATTTGTTCCCGTACTTCTTCTACTGTTTCTTGCAGCAACCTTCGAAGAGCTGGGATGGCGTGGTTATGCCTTCGACAGTCTTCAGGAACGATTTGGCAACACACTAGCATCGATCTATTTCAGTATTCTGTGGTCTCTCTGGCATCTTCCTTTGATTATTGTTAAGGATTCCTATCAATTTGAGATCTTGCAACAAAATCCCTGGTATGCTGTAAATTTCTTTCTCAGCATTATCCCAATGGGTATGATTGTAAGTTGGGTTTGTATCAGAAATAACAAAAGTATTTTAGCAGCAGTTTTATTTCATTTTATCATCAATATTTCCCAGGAGATGTTTAATATAACGCAACAAACCAAGTGCATCCAAACTTCTGTAATTTTTGCCATGGCAATTGCAGTGATTTTGGTTGATTCGAAGGTATTTTATCCAACCTTGGGGAAAAAAATAAAAAAAAATTAAAACCAAATTGACGTTTTTTTCTCTATAATAGTGAGGATAAAAATCGAGAAAGATTGAGGAAACAGGATGAGTGATAAAGAGTTGATCAAGCGCTATTTAGATGGAGACATGGATGCATTTCTGGTCTTCTATGAAACGTGTAGAAAGAAATTCTTCTCCTATCTGAAAAACAGGTTTCGAGATAAAGCTGAAGATATATATCAAACCGCTTTTATGATTTTTCTGCAGGAGATCAGCTGCAGGAAGATTGAACATCCACGTTCTTATCTCTATAAGATCGCCATGAGCCTGGGAATCAAAGAACAGAAACGTTCTAAAAATCCAACAATCTCAGCTGATCAATTAGAACTTATTGCCGAAGTCGAGGATCCTTCCTATCCAATAAATGAAGAAGAACTACAAAGAGGACTCAAATGGCTGGCTGGAGAAAAACCTCTCTTTTACGATGTTATCCACCTTCATCTTTTCGAGAAAATGACCTTTGATGAAATAAGTGATTTGCAGAGTGAAAACAGAAATACAATAACATCACGCTATCGCTATGGAATTCATTATTTAAAAAAATATCTTCTCACCGAGAATAATTGGCAAGGAGTTACCAATGTTTGATGAAAAATTATTAAACAAAACCCTGATTAATCCTCCCGAACGTTTGGATGCTTTAATAACCCTGGAAGCTTATGAACAATTGAAAAGCGAAGAAGAACTGGAAGAATATAGCAACCCGCTTATTGAGATGATTCCCGGAGGAAAATGGCTGATCCTTTTCAAAGGCCTTTTAAAAGGGAAAAAATACGATATTCATTTTGATTTAAAATTATAACATGGAGGAAAAAATGAGACACAAACCACCTAAATTGATCTTTCTGGCAATCCCCTTCGGTATTGGAGTATTCTTTCTGTTAGGTTGGATAATTCAACTGATCTGGAATGCTACAATTACTGAAATATTCACCAGTAATCCTATCACATACTGGCAGGGGATTTTATTGATTCTGCTGTTCAAGATTCTTACCGGACATAACTTCTCAATCCATCAGAAACGGAATAAGCACATTGAGCACAGCAAAGCATTTCATGATCATTTTGCAGGGAAATTCAGCAAAAAAAGCGATACTCCGGTTGACGAAGAAACAAAAATAGAGATATGATTGTTGATAAACGACTATTGCAGGAAGGATTTATTAAGCGGAAGGGTTGCAGCAGCATGTATTAATGATGAGTGTCCAATTGCATTGAGTTGAATAAAATATTCAATGCAATTGGATTTTATCAACGACTATAACGATCCAAAATTTTGGAATATATCGGCTGCTTGCCCTGTAGAAATCATTGGAATATTCTACTGGGATATCGATTCATGCTTAGCATCGTTATTGATAGGAATAACAAGTTCAAAAATAACCCGACCATTTTGATTTTCGGTTATGGAAATATCTCCACCAAGATTTTGAAGAGTTTTTTTTGCAATAAATAAACCAATCCCGGTATTACCAGATGGACCAGAGGAGAATCCTTCTTCAAAAATTTTTTTCAGATGTTCTCGATTGATCATAATGCCATTATTTATTATTTCTAATCTGAAATATTTATCCTCTTCATTTAACACAAAACTAATTGTCGTAGCTGCACCATGTTTTTTCGCATTACAAACAATATTATCAATAACCGAGTTCAGATAGTCATTAGCAATAACAGAGCCTTCTCCATGAATATCAAATTCCAATTTGTGATGATTAATCATTACAGATTGGATAACATTTACTACATTTATTTTGTGGAGCACTTCTCGATAATCCAGCAGTTCTGTATCACGCATTTTGAGAATAAGTTCAAAACTCTTTTGAACATATAATTTTGCCTCATTAAGAACGTTCTCTTCTCTTTGTGAAATATAGATATTCAAAGCTGCATCAATTACAGAAAGATTATTCATCAAATCATGGCGCAAAATCTTATTAATCAAAATCAAATCTTTTTTAATTGATTCCAATTGCTGATTTTTCTCGTTAATTGTCTCATTTGCCATGGCAAGTTCAACATTTTTCAGACGATAGATTTCATTTTCACGTTCTTTTTTCTCAAGATCGTATTGTGTTTGAAGTTCAGCAATTTTCTTATCACTGTTATTTCGATAGATTTCATCTGATAACTTTTTATATTGGATATAGTGTTCCAGCGATTTTTTATAATCTCCCATCTGCTTATATATCAAATAATAAGCGGCATAAGCTGATTGTTGAAGAGGCAATTCCTCTATCTCCTGTGCTATTGCCAGCTCCATCCCCGCAAGCTCCAGAGATTTTTCATAGTGCTTTAACTCAAGATTTACATTGCTCATATTACCCAGAATCAAAGCAGCATGGTGTTTATCTCCTAACTTCATGGTAAGATCATAAGCTTCCTGAAACCATTTCAGTGCTTCTTCCGGTTGACTATAATGGTAATAAACTCCACCAATATTACTAACAACAGAAAGCTGTCCATAGGCATCATCCAAATCTTTCTTTATCTCAAGAGACTTCTTATAATATTCAAGTGCATTATCAAAATCTTTTGTTGCAAAGGCCACAGCACCAAGATTATTATAAGTAAATGATAACCCACGAATATCCTTCAGTTCTTCCTTAGCGATTTTAGCTTTTTCGAAATAAGCCAGAGCTTTTTCATAATTAAGAATACGATAGTAAACAAGGCCGATATTGTTATAACTCTGCGATATTCCAAGAAGATCCTCATGCTTTTCATATAAAGATAATGTTTTCAAATAATGATCCAGTGCTTTATCCAGTTCACCTTTGTTAAGATACATCTCAGCTAACAAAGAATTACCCTTGGTTTGGACAAGATAGTCATCATATTTCTCTCCTATTGCAAGAGAACGGTTTATCAGTTCACTGGATTTATCATAACGCCCCTTTTTATTCAAAATAAAGCTTACATAATTCAAACCTCTAGCAATCCGTATCTGATCCTCTAGCTCTTCAGCAATTAGCAGAGATTGTTGATACATCGAATTAGCATAGTTAAAATCAGTTCTTTCGAACAACGAACCAATCCTATAGCCAATATCAACAATAATCCCCTGATCCAAGTCAATATTCTCAATTATGTATGTTGCGATCTCAATCCTTTTCTCATCATAAACATTGCCATAATTATCAATTAATTGATTACAATAATCAATTACACTAACGTTATCTTTATGGATATTGTTACAAATCAAATTAAACAGAATATCGGGTTGCGATTCTTCATTTGTATTTTCCTGCAACATTTTTATCAATTTATCATTATCAATTATCATATTTACTCCACTGAAAAAGTTTAGATGATTATTTTTAAATGACTATGCGTTGGTGTCCATTTTTTTCACATAAACTTAGATGTCATGTAGATTAAGTATCAATATTGGAATTCTTGTCCAACCTGTATTCAGCCTTTAATTCATGAGGGTTTATAGAAATAGCTCGTTATATTTTCATATAACAATTTTTATCGGTATTAATATTTTTCTGTCGCCATCATGCAACATTATCAAATTATCGGAATTCTAATCCGAACCAAGTTAACAATCTATTTCTACGTTAAAATCTTTCCAGAATCTAGCGTTTGGGCAAATCTGATTTATCCAAACTTAATCCAGAAATATTTTTTCCATATCATCCTAACCCAGCTGCTACTATTCGCTTTTTAATGCTTTTATTGGATTACTTACGGCAGCCTTAATCGTCTGGCTGGTAACAGTAACAATGCCAATTATCAGCGATACGATAAATGTTGCGATAAAGGTATAGGGTTTCAGATCAATATGATAGGCAAAGTTTTCAAGGATCTTCCTTAGCATCAGGTATGACAGAGGAAGTGCGATAGCATTGGCAATAACAATCCATTGAGTGAAATCTTTGGACAGGTTAACAACAATATTAAGCACATTTGCTCCAAGAACCTTGCGGATACCAATCTCTTTTATTCGCAATTCTGTAAGGTATGCAGATAATCCAAAGAGACCCAGGCTGGCAATTACAATAGCAAGGATTGTGAAGAGCTTCAGGATCGTACTCATCTCTTCCTCAGCCTTATACATAGCATCAAATTTATCATCAAAGAAATGGAATGAGACTTTTCTATCGGGAGTGAATTTTTGAGCCACCTCTTCCAGTTGTGGAATAATTGATGAGAAATTGGTAGAATTTACACGTACCGTGATAAAATTGTAATACTCGGGTATTTGGAACATCAACATTGGCTCAACAGGATTATGCAACGATTTAAAATGAAAATTCTCCGTAACCCCTACAATCTCTCCATCCATTCCCCAGACAGAGAAATTCTTTCCAATTGGGTTTTCAATCCCCATTTTTTTTATTGTTTCCTGATTCAATACATAAGCGGTTTTTCCCTCAGGTAAGTGGGCATCATTAAAGCTGACACCCTCTTTCAGCTTAATGTTAAAGGTTTCAATGAAGTCGGTTTCTACAAAGTTGTAATGAATTAAAAACGTATCAAAAAGAGCTTCGCTCGCTCCGTTACCTCCCGAAA
>CAYYLA010000054.1:0-1229 GCA_964441785.1 uncultured Candidatus Cloacimonadota bacterium
ATTTTTGATTTCTATGATAAATTGAAATCCGTGAGCAGAGGTTATGCTTCATTGGATTATTCCTTTAAAGAGAACCGTAAATCAAAAATTGTAAAAGTTGATGTTCTCATTAATAGTGAAAAAGTGGATGCAATGTCCTTTATGTGTCATGAAGACAAGGCTTACCAATGGGGAAAAAGTGTAACAGAGAAATTGAGAGATGTTATACCAAGGCATCTTTTCAAAATAGCACTTCAGGCATCAATTGGAGCAAAGATTATTGCTCGTAGCACTATAAGTGCCATGCGTAAGAATGTAACGGCGAAATGTTATGGCGGCGATATTACCCGTAAAAGAAAATTGCTTGAAAAGCAGAAAGAGGGTAAAAAACGAATGCGTGAGATTGGATCTGTCAGTATACCTCAGGATGCTTTTCTTGAAGTATTAAAGGCGGATAGGGGTTAATGGGAAAGACTGGTTATACCTTTCTAGCGTTTTTATCCATTTTTATCTGGGGCATCTCACTGGCTTTTACAAAAACTTTGCTGTTGAATGGCTTTACACCTAATATGATTACGTTTGCGAGATTTGCTATTGCACTGATTGCAGCTCAAATATTGCTTAAGACACCTCAAGAAAAAACTATAAAAAAGGGAGATCATCGCTATTTTATTCTCATTGGATTGTGCGGTATTTCTCTCTTCTATTTCTTTGAAAATACAGGTTTGGCATTTACAACAGTGGCCAATACTTCTCTGATTACTGCAACGATACCACTCTTTACATTGATGACGGCCAGGTTTGTGTTTGGCAAGAAACTTCATTGGATGAATGTTATCGGCATAATCTCTGGTCTTATAGGTACAGCTGTTCTTTTGTGGAAAGATTTGATTCATTCCTCTATTCATCTTAAAGGAGATTTACTGGTATTTGGTTCAGTTGTAACTTGGGTTATCTATTCCTTTTCTTATAAAAAGGTTATGAATAATTATAGCCATCAATTTATTCTGAAAAAAATCTTTCAAATTGGGGTGATTTTTCTAATCCCTGTTTTGATAGTTGAACATAACTCGATATCAGGGGCTCTCAAGCTTAGAAGGTTTTGTAATCTTCAAAATATCATTTTCACTGAATTTTGATACTGAAATGATTTTATCTGCGTTATTAAGTACATATGTAACTTTTTTGGTCATTGAGGGGTCTAACAAGGCTCCATACCCTATCTCTGGTTCATGAGCAACTTCAAATCC
>CAYYLA010000054.1:1239-8576 GCA_964441785.1 uncultured Candidatus Cloacimonadota bacterium
TCGATATCAGGGGCTGTTGTGGATATTAATACAATTGGGAGTATGCTTTTTCTGGCTCTGATTTGTTCGTTGGCATCTTATTATTTATGGAATCTGGCAATCTTGAAGGTTGGTGTTAAAATTACTTCGAATTTAATATTATTGCTTCCCATCATAAGCATTGTCACTGGGATTATCTGTTTTGGAGAGAATTTTTCTGTGAACATTTTATTTGCTTCAATTTTAATAATATCAGGTGCTTATTTTTCCTCCTATTCAACGCAGGAAAACGAATTTTAAGGCAGGTCGTTTTTTTTATTTTCTCTACCTTGACAAAATAATCATTGAGTATTCTCTGACACAATAAATTAAAACAAATTGTATGGAGGATATATGGGTATTCCTGTTATATGGTATATAGCGCCTTTGGGAGCTATAGCGGCACTAATATTTGCTTTTATTTTTTATCAAAATGTAAAGAAAAATGATCCCGGAAATGAAACAATGCAGCGTATTGCAATGCATGTTAGAAAAGGTGCATTTGCTTATCTGAAGCAGCAGTATAAAGGTATTGGAATTTTCTTTATTTTTGCCTTTATAATTTTTAATCTGATGGCACACGTTTTACATGTGTTGGATTGGTTGATTCCGTTTGCTTTTTTAACTGGTGGTTTTTTCAGTGGTTTAGCAGGTTGGATAGGTATGAACACAGCTACTTTAGCATCAAGTAGAACAGCACAGGGTGCATCTATCAGTTTAAATAGAGGATTAAAGGTTGCTTTTAGAGCAGGTGGAGTTATGGGGCTGGTTGTTGTTGGTCTTGCTTTGATAGATATATCTGCCTGGTTTTATGCGCTAAATGCTGCTGGATATGATTTACATAAGATAACTGTAATTATGCTTAGTTTTGGGATGGGTGCATCAACTCAAGCACTTTTTGCCCGTCTTGGTGGTGGTATTTATACTAAAGCCGCTGATGTGGGTGCGGACCTTGTGGGTAAGGTGGAAGCTGGGATTCCGGAAGATGATCCTCGTAATCCTGCAACAATTGCAGATAACGTTGGTGATAATGTGGGTGATGTTGCCGGAATGGGTGCTGACCTTTATGAATCCTATGCCGGTTCTATATTGGCAACAGCAGCATTAGGAATGGCCGCAGTTGCTCAAATATTCGGTCACGGAACAGCAGACATGCAATATTGGGCTATTCGATTTGTTACAGCACCTATGGTTCTTGCTGGTGTTGGAGCATTTCTATCTATTTTAGGAATTTATCTTGTTTCTACAAAAGAAGACGCAGGAACAAAAGAACTGATGTTTGCCCTGAATAAGGGTGTTTATGGTAGTTCAATACTTATAGCAATTGTAGCTTATTTTGTTACAAAACATATGTTACCACCGGAATATAGTCTTGGTGTTTTCCTTGCCAGTGTAATAGGATTGTTAGCTGGTATTTTGATTGGTTTTTTCACAGAATTATCAACCTCTGATGCTTATGCTCCTACAAGAGGAATTGCAAAACAGGGACAGTTTGGACCCGCTACTGTTATCATTGATGGATTAGCAGTAGGCATGAAGTCTACCGCTGCACCTGTTATTACAATAGGTGTTGGAATTTTGTTAGCTTTTAGTGTTAGTAAAGGATTTACAATGCCGGAAATGGGATTGTACGGAATCGGTTTTGGCGCAGTTGGGATGTTGGCAACTTTAGGTGTTACTCTAGCCATGGATGCTTTTGGCCCTATTGCTGATAATGCTGGTGGAAATGCTGAGATGGCTAAACTTCCTAAAGAGGTTAGAAATCGTACAGATGCATTAGACAGTGTTGGTAATACAACCGCTGCAACAGGAAAGGGATTTGCTATTGGCTCTGCAGCATTGACTGCTATGGCTCTTCTTGCTGCTTATCTCGAAGAAGTTAGAACTGGATTGATGTTGGCTGGTCAAAATGTGATGAATATCCTGATGGCCAATGGAGACGTTTTTGCCGTTGAAACATCTAAAGCGACTATTGCAGATTTTATGAATTATTATTCTGTTAATTTGATGAATCCTAAATTCCTGATAGGTGTTTTTGTAGGTGCAATGGTTACCTTTTTATTTGCTTCAATGACATTAAAGGCGGTTGGTCGTGCAGCAGGTGATATGGTTGCTGAGGTGCGTCGACAATTTAAAGAAATTCCTGGGATCATGGAAGGTAAAGCCGAACCTGAATATGCGAAATGTGTTGAGATCTCTACAAAAGGAGCCCAAAGAGAGATGGTAGCTCCAGCTTTTCTGGGGATTCTTACACCTGTTATCATTGGTTTACTTATGGGTGTTGCAGGTGTGTTAGGTTTATTGGCTGGTGGATTATCTACGGGTTTTGTATTGGCTATAATGATGAATAATGCTGGCGGAGCCTGGGATAATGCGAAGAAATATGTTGAAACAGGTCAATATGGTGGCAAGGGATCTGATACACACAAAGCTACTGTTGTGGGAGATACGGTTGGAGATCCTTTTAAAGATACAGCTGGTCCTTCAATAAATATCTTAATCAAGCTTATGAGTATGGTTAGTATTGTTTTTGCAGGTTTAATTGTTGGTTATTCTCCAAAGATTCAGGAAATCTATAGCGGAAAAAAAGAAGTGTTAAAGCCAACAAATCGTGTCGAGAAGTTAAACAAAAAGATCAAAATGTTGGAAGAACAGAATATCAAATTAAAGAGTGAGTTAGAAGATCTGGCTCAATAATACATTAGAAAAACGTATTGCAAAAAAAGAGGTGAACGAAGACGAAACTATCCGGTTTCGTCTTCGGTAGTTATGAAAAGATTAATCATTTTTTGTATTCTCAGTCTGTTGATTACAGGTGGAATCCAATGCCGGGAAACAATAGGATTAGCATTGAGCGGGGGAGGAGCGCGAGGCCTGGCTCATATTGGTGTCCTGAAGGTATTGGATGAAGAGAATGTTCAAATTGATTATATAGCTGGTACTAGTTCCGGGGCCTTTATTGGAGCACTTTATGCTGCTGGTTACAGTGGTGAAGAGATTGAACAGATATTTTTGAATACAGGCTGGCGTCCGAAGTAAAGCACCAATTGAGCAGAAACGTTGGAAACCGATCTCAAGCATCTACTTCCCTCTGGATGATAATTTCTTACCCAATCTACCTAAGGCATTTTCTTCTGGGAATGAATTGATCAATGAGTTTTTCTACCTGCTTTATCCTCAAACACATATAAGAGATTTTCAACAGTTACCCATACCTTTTTCTTGCGTAGCTACAAATCTCATATCAGGGGAAGAAAAGATTTTTGATAGTGGATCGTTACATGAATCTATCAGAGCTTCGATGTCATTCCCCAGTATCTTCAAGCCTTTTGAGGTGGAGGGAAAATTTTATATTGATGGAGGAATAAATCAAAATCTTCCAACCTCGGTTGTACAGGATATGGGAGCTGAGTTTGTTATCGGAAGTTGTACAAGTTCTACGTTACGAAATAGCGAAGAGATAGTAACCATGATCAATGTACTAGAACAATCAATGGGTTTTCAAATAAATAGAAATGTTTATGAATCAGCCAATCAAACGGATTTGTTGATAGAACCGGAGCTGGCTGATGTCACATATCTTGATTTTGATAAAGCTGAGGATTTAATTGCTGCCGGGGAATCGGCAGCTAGAAATTATCTTGATCGGCTTAGATTACTACCCAGAAGGGAAAATAATCAGCAACCTAAAGAGATCCTCAATCCGAAGTTACGTTTCAGTAAGCTTTCTGTAGAGGGTAATACCTATCTAAGTAGCTCCAAGATTATTGAATATCTACGGTTGAAAAAGGGAGAATTATACTCCATTGATGATCTGAAAAAAGCTTTTTCCATTGCCTATAATATGAATCTATTCGAATATCTTTATCCTGTTATAGAAGAATATGGTACAGGCAAATACGGTTTAACTATCAAAGTAAAGGAAAAAAATCGCAAGAAATTAGGAATAGATTTTTCCTATAATGAGGAGAATGAGTTTGGGGCAGGTATAACCCTGATTCTGGACAATTATTTACAGAGAAATTCAAAATTGATAGCTAACGCACAGGTGGGTGAAAATACTCAGTTAAATCTTGATTATGTGAAGAATTTTGGCCGTTTATTTGGGGTCTATTTTCGATTATTCCCCAATTATCAAGAGAAAATTATTTACAGCTATAATGAAGATCACGAGAAGATGAACAGTGTCAAATCAAGTGAGTATGGGGCTACATTTGGTTTGGGGATGTTTGTAAATCGTTTGTTTAATATAGAAGCTTATGGATATACTGCTCAAACGAAAATGTATCGAAATATTGCAGATTTTGAAACAACCCACTACAGGACATCGGGGATTGGGGCAAAATTTAACGTGGAAACCTTGGATAATTATCTTTTCCCGATGAAGGGGATTGAGTTGTTTGCAAAAATTTCTGGTGCTAAAGCGGAGTTTTACAGTGATGAAGGATACACAAAATTTTATGCTAAAATGAGGGTGTTGTTTCCAATAAGAAAGCATCTCAGTATGAAGTATGGATTTGAATATGGATCATATTTTGATAATGATAATATCGATATTGACCCCTTTTATATCGGTGGAATTGATAGCTTCCCCGGTTTGAAAAAACAGGAAATGGGAGCTCCTATTTTTAAAACTCATATCCTGGCTGGTCGTATAAAACTAACTAGAGATTTTTATGTAGATTTACAATATAATAGAATGAATCTGGGAAATTCAGATGTGTGGTTACCGGAGAAGAATTTTTATCAGGCAGCTGGTATTAAGCTTGGGCTGGATAATATTCTGATTCCGATTAGAACAGCTCTTTTCATTAATCAGGATAATGACTTGAATTTTTACCTTTCTATAGGTTATGAGTTTGATTCATTTGAGTTTTCGAGACGATAACAATAATTGAGAGGAACAATGGCAAAGTTAGAACAAAAAAATGATATTTACCCTATTATTCCATTACGAAACACGATAGTATTACCCAATACGATAACGCCGTTACTAGTTGGTAGAATGGCATCAATAGTTGCAGCTGAAAGCTCATTACTATTTGATAAGAAAATTATTTGTGTAACACAGCGATCAAATTCGGAGAGTGATGAGGATCCAAAATCAAGGGATTTGTATCGGGTTGGATGTTTATGTAATATCCTTCAGGTGATGAAACTGCCTGATGGAACAATGCGCTTGCTGATCGAAGGTGAAAAAAGGGCAAAGATAATCCGTTACAAACGCAAGAATAAATATCTTGAAGCCGAATTTATCACTTTGCCTAAGAACCGACTTAACACATCGGTTGAGTTTGAAGCGATCAGGCGTTCACTTAATAAATCATTTTCACAATATGTAAAGCTGAATAAAGCGATACCGGAAGAATCGATGATTCCCATTAATAATACCTCGAGAGTTGATGAGTTCTTCTATTTCGTTTTAGCCAATATTCAGGTTGATGTTAAGATTAAACAGAAAATTTTTGAAAATGATGATCTTTACGATTCTATTACAAATCTCTTTAATATGGTTACAAAAGAGATTGAAATACTTCGACTGGAAAATAAAATTGATGGTACTGTGAGAAACAAACTCAATAAACTTCAGAAGGAGTATTACCTTACTGAACAATTAAAAATTATAAATCAAGAGTTGGGAATATCCAAAGAAGAGAAAACAGATTATCTAATATTACGAGATAGAATTAAAGAGACGAATCTCAGTGAAGAGGCTAAGAAAAAGGCAGAGGAAGAATTGGAAAAACTTTCTCGAATTAGTAATATCTCGCCTGAATATTCGGTTATTCATACATATTTAAACTGGATTCTGGATATTCCCTGGAAGGATCCGGAACTTAGAGATTTTCAGTTAAAAGAGGCTCGTGAAATTCTTGATAAAGACCATTTTGGATTGGATAAGGTTAAGGAACGAATTCTAGAGTATCTTGCTGTTGTTAAGCTGGCAAATAAAGTGAAAGGACAAATCCTTTGTTTTGTAGGTCCTCCAGGTGTAGGGAAAACCTCATTAGGTAAATCAATTGCCAAGGCGATGAACAGGAAATTTGTGCGTCTTTCCCTTGGTGGTGTTCGCGATGAAGCTGAGATAAGAGGTCATAGAAGAACTTATATTGGTGCGTTACCCGGTGTAATAATCCAAAGCATGAAGAAAGCGGGTACAAGAAATCCGTTGATTATGATGGATGAGATTGATAAAATGAGTATGGATTTCAGGGGTGATCCTGCATCAGCACTTCTGGAAGTTCTCGATCCTGAACAAAATAATGAGTTTAGGGATCATTATCTTGATTTCAACTACGATCTATCGAAGGTGATTTTTATTACTACTGCTAATACTCTTTCTACTATACCTGGCCCATTATTGGATAGAATGGAAGTAATAGAATTACCTGGTTACACTGCCTTTGAGAAACAGAAAATAGCTGAAAAGCATCTTGTGCCAAAAGTTATTCGTGAACATGAAGTTGAAGGTAAAATCTCTGTTAATTATCAGAAAAGTACGTTGAAAAACATTATAGATCTTTATACCAGAGAGGCAGGTGTAAGAAACCTGGAAAGACAGATTTCAAAGATTTTACGTAAATTAGTAAAAGGTTTTGTAGAGGGAAATCTGAAAAAGAAAATTACTGTAAAACCAGCCGATCTTGAACAATATCTGGGGGTGCCAAAACAGTTGTATCCCGAAGTGAACAGATCTAACTCAGTTGGTGTGGTTACCGGTCTTGCCTGGACAGCTTATGGCGGTGAAACATTGCAGATAGAGATTGTAAAAATGCCCGGGGATGGAAAATTGAATCTGACTGGGAAATTGGGCGAGGTAATGCAGGAATCTGCTAAAGCGGCTTATAGTTATGCCCGAACTCATGCTGCTGAATATGGGATTAAAGAGGATTTCTATAAGAAATTCGATTTGCATCTGCATATCCCTGAAGGTGCTATCCCTAAAGATGGTCCTTCTGCGGGAGTGACAATTGTGACTGCTCTTATCTCAATTCTGTCTGGAAAAAAGGTGCGTCGGGATCTTGCTATGACAGGCGAGATTACACTGTCGGGTAATGTCCTTCCTATTGGTGGGTTAGCAGAGAAATTGATTGCAGCCAAGCAGGCAAAAATTACTAATGTACTTATCCCGGCTAAAAATGAACCAAGTCTTAAAGAGATTCAACAAGAAATAAAAAAAGGCTTGAACATTAAATTAGTTAGTAAAATTGATGATGTTTTGAGCTTTGCTCTGGTTGATTAATGAATATTACATTTTTGGATGAGAGTATTCTGGAAGATGGGACGCTTAGGGTTTCGGTTGAAGTAGATTCTTCCCA
>CAYYLA010000054.1:8649-12832 GCA_964441785.1 uncultured Candidatus Cloacimonadota bacterium
GTAATTACACAAGTTTAAAAAAACAACCTTCGGTTATTGCTATAGATTTTGCCCCGGATTTCATAATTCAAGGACGTCAATTACTGGATTTCCTGAAGCAATGGGATCTGAAATAAAAAAAAATGGAGAGGATATGAAACGAATTGTATTTCTTATTTTAATTGGACTATTGTGTTTTAATCTTTTTGGTAAATTAGCAGAAACAAAAAAGATTAATGTTAATCTTCCTAAATTTGGTGTTTATGAAAGTGAAACCTTTGAGAAATTTGATGGTTTGATGAAACGTGTTGAATCTGACAGTAGGTTAGAGGGTAAAAGTATCTGGGGAAAATTGCTTTCTGGTTTTTTCCCTAAAGGTAATGAAGCAACTATCTATGACCTTAATGAAAAACTGATTTATCAACTTGATCTTGATAAAAAGCAGTATTATGTTCAACCAATAGAAAAAATATTCGATGATGATCAATTTGGCGATTATGACGAAGATGTTGAAGATGAAGATATGGATGAAGAGGGGGAAGAAGAGCCTGCATTCAAAATTCTGCGTCAGGAGTTTAAGATTACAAACACAAAAAAAGACGAAGAAATAAATCAATTTAAAGCAAGACATTATATTATTCATTATTTATTAGAGAAAATGAATCTTGAAACAAAAAAAATAACCACTGACAGCCTTTATGTAGATGTCTATACAACCAATGATACAGAAATATTTGAGAAATCAGCAGCAGAGAAGGAAGATTTTAATGTCGCCATGATGAATGCCGTTGGTATAGAGCTTGGTAAAGAAGATTATCAGGAGATGATGGGCGTTAATTGGTTAAAGACTCTTCAGGCTGTTGATGAGGAGAATCAAACCTCTGAGATGGAGATAGATTATGATGAATTTGATAAAATTAAAGGTTATCCTGTTCTGGTTGATGGTGAATTCTATGTAAGGGAAATTGAGCCTAAGAAGAAAGAGAAAAAGAAAGGTTTTGGTGGGCTTTCTGGTTTGAAGAAAAATCTTATGAAGAAAGCAGAGGACGCTGTGTTGAAAAAAGATAATTCCCAATACAAGATGGTTTTAGGATATAAAACAGAGACTGTTTCGATAGCCTTTGATGGTGTAACTGATGCAGATTTCACTGTTCCATCGGATTTTGAAGAAAAATAATTAGCAACATAAATACACAAAAGGGCAGATGATTATTCATCTGCCCTTTTTTTATTTCCAGCCATCTTATAAAATTATGTATAACATTGAAAAAATTAATATGAATATTGAATATATTAATATTTTAATTGACATATTTAATCTCATTATGAATAACAGCACAGGAGGTTGAAATGAATAAACGATTGAAACGATGTCCAGTATGTGATTCGGAGTTGGAGATAGTTGAATATCATTGTTCCGGATGTGATACCAGGATACGAGGACGATTTGGAACAGGAGACTTTGCAGCTCTTACGCCAGTGCAGCAGGAGTTTGTAAAAGTCTTTATTTGTAGTGGGGGGATAATTCGTGAGGTTGAAAAGAAATTGGGGATTTCTTATCCAACAGTAAAGAGCAGATTGGCTGAGATTTCCTCTGTTTTATGCAATGTAAAGCAAGAAACAACAACGCATGTCGATGATATACTTGAGGAGATAGATCGGGGAAACCTCAATGTTGAAGATGCGATAAAGGAATTAAACAAAAGGAGTTAACATGACAAAGCTTGAAAAAACATTCACATGGAACACATGCAATGATTTGGTTGTAAAAGTCATAACTGAGAATGCACCAATAGCAGTAGCAGGTTGGGATAAACCGGAATCGGAATTGCATATGAAATTGGAATTTGCAGATAGTAATATCGATATTGATCCAGAATCTATATGTTCTGGAGAATATGATGAGGAAAATAATCAATTGCAAATCTCTATTGATATTCCTCGAATCAAAGGAACGAACAGGGTCTCCATGAAGTTATTTGTACCGCAGGTCACAGAGGTTATCGCGGAATCGCATAATGGCCCGATGTCTGTAAAAAACCTTCATGGAATCCAGCAACTGACAAGTAAGAACGGGCCGATTTCAATGTTAGAGATTGATGGTGATCTTATATTGAAATCAGATAATGGTCCGATAAATGTTAAAGGTAGTAGGGGAGATATTGGGTTGGAGCTGAAGAATGGACCTCTTAAAATAGCTAATTGTGAAGGTAAAATAATTATCAATCATAAGAATGGACCTGTTAAGGTGGTAAATTGTCGTGGTGAGTTAGAGATAATTGGTACTAATGGTTCAGTAAAATCATTGAAATCGGATTTTACACAATCCAGGATAAGCAGCAAAAATGGTCAGATTTATTATGAATTTTCAGATAGTAATCAGGGGGACTATGATTTTACAACAGATAATGGTAGGATAAATTTGATAATACCTGATGAAATGGCATTTGATTTTGAGGGTCGAAGTTCAGTGGGATCATTCAAAGTTGGTATTTCTGGTGATTACAATCAGGATGTAGAGGACGGGATAAAACGTCTGGAGATGGTAAGGGGATCAGGGACTGCTACAATAAAGGCGAAGACAGTTATGGGAAGCATAATTCTATCTGATACCCATAGAGTAAAAACAGAGTATTCACCTTCCTTTGATATTGATTCTGTAATAGATGATTTAATGAGTTATATCCCCAGTGATAAACTCGATAAGGTCTCACAACAAATGGAGAAGGTTAAAGAAAAAATCAGAAATATCAATTTACCTGATTTTGAAAAGAAGGTAGAATCGTCGCTTAAAAAGGTAGAAGAGACTATCCAGAACGAGTTAAACAAAGAAAGTAACAAAGAAGCTTTTGTAAAAGTTAAAGCTAACATAAAGCAGGCAACAGATAAATTACATGAGAAGTTTAAAACCCAAAAGCACCAGGAAAAAGCGGATTCAACTGATCGTAACAAAAGTAGATTAAAGATATTGCAGTTGTTAGAGGATGGCAAGATAACGGCAGAAGAGGCTGAAAAACTTCTTAAAGCAGTGGAGAATAACAATGAATGAGAAGAGTCGAATAATCAATATGATTTCAGAACACAAAATCAGTGCGGAAGAAGGTGCCAGACTTTTGGCTGCCTTGGATGGAAAAGACATTAAAAGCAATAAACCTAAAAAGATTTATTTCAGGATAATTGAAGAGGGTTCAGATAAACCAAAACTGAATATTGCATTGCCACTTGGATTAGCTAAAATAGGATTATCGTTAATACCTAATAATGGTAAAATAGATGCAACAATAGGGAATACAAATTTTGATTTATCACAAATTAAATGGAACGATATTGTCGAAATGGCTTCATCAGGTGAAGAGGGTGAATTATTCTATCTTGAAATTGAAGGTGAAAGCGATAACAATCTTATAATAACAATATCAGTTGAATAATTACTGATAGATATTTAAGATTTGAAGATAACAAAACAGGGGTTCTTTGGGCTCCTGTTTTTTTTTGTACGAAAAAGAAAAAATTTATTACCCAAAAAGAAAATATAAATTAAACTATTTACATTAACAAGGAGTTGATGATGAGAAAAATAATTATAACTGTATTAGCATGTTTCGCAATATTTATATTATATGCTGGAGAGGTAGAAATGATGACAATTTATGATTTTGACGTTAACACAATTGATGGAGAGACTGTTTCCTTATCCCAGTATAAGGGAAAAACAGTAATGATAGTTAATGTAGCCAGCAAATGTGGATTTACATCACAATACGAAGGTTTACAAACATTGTATGATACATATAAAGATCGAGACTTTGTGGTCCTTGGATTTCCTGCTAACAATTTTATGAATCAAGAACCGGGAACCAATGAAGAGATTAAATCCTTTTGCAGCCTGAATTATGGGGTTGATTTTCCCATGTTTCAAAAGAGCCATAAAAAACAGGTACTACCCCGGGATTCAAGAATGAATTGGAATAACTAGGCACTAATGATGGGCCTGTAAGGGTATTCTGACATGGATCTACATAGCTGAAAGATGTTGTCGGTGCTTCTGTACCAAAAAATTGTGTAGCTCCCGGTCTGAATTCATAATCCCAACCAATTCCTGGCTGATTATAACAGGATGAACCTGTGGATACATCAATTGCAACATCGGACTGATTGCCCAACATGTGGCAAAAATGCTTAAAGGGTTTGACATGCAAATCCT
>CAYYLA010000055.1:0-5292 GCA_964441785.1 uncultured Candidatus Cloacimonadota bacterium
GATGTTGGGAGAGAAGATGAATAAATTCGGCAGTCAGGTTTATCTCATAAACACAGGCTGGAGCGGTGGCCCATACGGTGTTGGCGCACGAATGGATATCAATCTTACTCGCCAACTTGTTAATGCAGCGCTAAACGGTGATCTATCCAAGGTTGAATATGAAGAAGATGAACTGTTCCATATTATGGTACCAAAAAGTTGCCCAGGAGTAGAATCGGATATTCTAAAAGCCAAAAACACCTGGGAAGATAAAGCAGCTTACGATGTAAGAGCAAAAAAACTTGCTGGTGAATTTGCAGCTCATTTCGATAAGGCTTATGGAAACAAAGGTCTTGATCCCGAAATAGTTAAGCAATGCCCCGGTAAATAATCGACAATAAATGCTGAAATAGCTTAGGATTTATAAAGCTCCTGAAACAACAGGAGCTTTATTCTTTATATATTATGAAAAAACATCATATTTTATCCGATGAAAATATCGGTAAATTATTAATCAGATTATCATTACCAGCAACCTTTGGTATGTTTACCATGGCGTTGTACAATGTTGTTGATTCCATTTATGTAGGCCATGGTGTTGGCCCACTTGGTTTAGCTGGTATATCAATTGTATTTCCTTATCATATGTTCATACTTGCAATAGGTCACTTACTGGGTATAGGAGGTGGTTCTTTGATATCCCGGAACCTTGGATCAGGGAACAAAGAAGTAGCAAATAAGACCCTTGGCAATATTCTGATGTTAGAATTAATGCTGGGTATATTCCTCACAGCTACAGGATACCTGTTTATGGATGATATTCTTCGAATTTTCGGAGCGACACCTACTATCCATCCATATGCCAAGGATTATATGGGAATTATTCTAGCTGGAAATATTCTGTTTTTACATCTGGTAACGACCAATAATATTCTCCGTTCCGAAGGATTGGCAAAGACAGCCATGAGAACAATGCTGATTTCTGCAATTCTCAATATCATTTTAGATCCATTGTTTATTTTTACATTAAATCTTGGTATCAAAGGTGCAGCAATAGCAACAATTATTTCTCAGTTTATCGCTTCAATTTATCTAGTTCATTTCTTTTATGGTGGAAAAAGCTCACTTGATATTGGGTTAAAATATTTCACGATAGATTTTTCAATTCTGAAAGAGATTGGATCTATTGGGATTTCCGCATTTGGCAGATCCATATCCAATAGTATCCTGATTATTGTATTAAATAACGTATTGGGACGTTTTGGAGATACATATATCGCGGTTTACGGGATCATACACAGGGTACTATCTTTCACTATGATGCCAGCTCAGGGGATTGCCCAGGGATTACAACCAATTGTAGGATTTAATTTTGGTGCCAAAAAAATATCCAACATTCTGCTTGGTATCAAAGATGCTGTGATTTATGCGACATTAATGACAAGTTTCGGGTTTTTATTAATGATTCTTTTCCCAGCCCAGATCATGGGTATTTTCACCACTGATATCAACACCATAACCCTTGGAGCGAATTGCTTAAGAATCATCGTAGCTGTGTTCCCAATTATTGGAATCCAGATAGTCAGCACAACTGTATTCCAGGCTATTGGCAAAGCAAAACCTGCGTTTCTTCTTTCCATATCAAGACAGATGTTATTCTTTATTCCACTTATTTTATCGCTTCCTTACTTCTTTAAGATATCAGGCGTATGGCTGGCATTTCCTCTAGCGGATGTCTTCTCTGCTCTTTTATCGTTTTTCTTTCTTTACAAACAAATCCAAGAATTCAAAATGGATTTAAAATAAGTTTGGACAAAGGGGAAATAGATGTTAAAAAAAATATTATTCGTGTTATTGTTGATATATATGAGTAATTATTTATTAGGAGATAAACAGATGAGTAATTTACCGGATTTTGACAGAATGTGGGATTTTCAGGATCCTGAGGGAACCGAAGCTAGATTTACTGAGATAATCCCCATTGCAGAAAGAGAAGGCAATACATCCTACAAAGCTCAACTTTATACTCAAATAGCCAGAGCACAAGGTATGCAGGGTAAATTTGATGAAGCTCATAAAACATTGAATAAAGCTGACGCATTGGTAAATCCAACAAATGTAATGTCCAATATACGAATTCTTCTTGAGCGTGGTCGTGTATACAACACACAGGGAATGCCGGAAAAAGCAAAACCTCTCTTTGTAAAAGCGATGGATATTGGTAGAATGAACAATTTTGATGTCATGACCATTGATGCCATCCACATGCTGGGAATTGTTGATCCCCCAGAGAAACAGATTGAATGGAATCTTTTGGCTATGAGTATTGCAGAAGAATCAGAAGATCAAAGAGTTAAAGGTTGGCTGGGACCATTGTATAACAATATTGGATGGAGTTATTACGATCTTGGTGATTATGAGAATGCACAGATCATGTTCGAAAAATCACTGGATTTCAGAGAATCAATTCAGGATCAACAGGGCATCAGAATCGGTAAATGGACGCTTGGTCATCTTTACCGTATTATAAATAAATTGGACAAAGCTCTTGATATCCAACTTGCCTTAGAAAATGAGATCAATGACAACGATCTTCCCAAGGATGGATTTGTATTGGAAGAGTTAGCTGAATTGTATGCGATCAAAGGTGAAAAAGATCTAGCCAGAAATTATTACAAAGAAGCCTGGGAAATACTTTCAAAGGATACCTGGCTAAAGAATAATGAACCGGAACGAATAGAACGCCTGAAACAATTAGGCGGTGTAGAATAGACGAGGTGCACAATGGCTGATACTATTGGTCAATATCTAAAAGAATGTAGAGAAAAGCAGGATTTGAGTTTAGAAAAGCTGTCGGAAAAAACTCATATTAAATTGCGAATATTAAAGCAATTGGAGAGTGATGAATTTGAAGATCTTGGTGGCGTAGGCTATATAAAAAGCTTCATCTTGTCCTATGGTCGTGCAGTTAATGCTAATGTTCCAAAATTACTCTTAATGTTTGACACTCTTTATAAAGATAAACAAGTCAGATATTATCGAGTAGAACAGACAGAGCCCAAGAAAGTTTTAATCCCCACCAGTGTTTTTTACATCATTTTGTTGATAATATTAATAGCGTTTCTCTCGTACATAACCATAAGATTACATAACGAAGGTAAATTAACAACCCCGAAGTTAAATAAAATCACATCAACTATTAATCTCAAAGATATATTTAAGAAAAAAGAGCCAATAGAGAAGGTTGAAGTAGATACCACCAAAGCAGAAGCGGTTGAAGAACATTCCATTAATCGCGAAGCTCTTTTTGATACTACAGATTACTCCAATGATTTGATTTTTCAAGGGGAGGATAGTCCGTTAAACAAGGAGTAAACATTGACAAAGCCATTTAAACCGGTAAGGTATGAACATCTACTCAGTTCTGTGTTCAAACCTTCCAGATATATTAATAATGAAATTAATAGCTATCATAAAAAACCCGAAGCATCGACGTTAAATTTCTGTCTTGCCTTTCCTGATGTTTATGAGGTGGGATTTTCACATCTTGGATTGAAGATCCTCTATACCATTTTAAACGAACATGATGATTCTGTTGCAGACAGGGTTTATGCTCCCTGGCCTGATTTTTTAGAGAAGCTTCATCAGGAAAACCTTCCTCTATTTGCCCTGGAGAGTAGTATCCCGGTAAAGGATTTCGATGTTGTTGGTTTTACACTTCAATCCGAATTAACCTTCACAAATATTCTATACACTCTGGAAGCTTCCGGTATCCAACCTTATGCAAAAGACCGCAGTGATGAAGACCCTCTGATTATTGGTGGTGGTCCCACTTCAACAAATCCGGAACCTCTGGCACCATTCTTTGATGCTTTTGCTATTGGTGATGGAGAAGAGTCTATCGTTGAGATAAAGGATGCTCTGTTACCGTTGAAAAACCGTAGCCGTAATGAAAAGCTTCAAGCTCTTGCAAACATCAAAGGTGTTTATACGCCTCACTTTAAACAGGATCATGTTATCAAAGCTCGAAAATACATGAAATTCAGTGAGTCCAACGGACATAATAAACAGCTCTTACCCTGGACAGAACCAACCCATTATCGCTATGTAAGTGAAATTATGCGCGGTTGTTCCAGAGGCTGCAGATTTTGTCATGCCGGGATGTTCTATCGTCCTGTTCGTGAAAAAAGCCCGGAATTAATTCTTAAAAACCTTTTGGAAGAAATCGATCATTATGGTTGGTCGGAAGCGGCTTTATCATCGTTATCTTCAAGTGATTATTCCTGTATTAAAGAGCTTCTAATGTTACTGTTCAAAGAACTTTCTAAACGTCAGACATCTCTGTCGTTACCTTCGTTGAGAGTAGATAGCCTGGATGAACATATCATAAAACTGTTGAATGTTCTTCGTCAATCAGGTTTAACAATAGCTCCCGAAGCTGGATCTCAACGATTAAGAGATGTTATCAACAAGAATATCTCAGAAGAAGAAATTCTAGAAGGTGTTAAGATTGCCCTTGATAACGGATGGCAGGTAGTAAAATTATATTTCATGATTGGATTACCCTACGAAGAGCAGGAAGATATCGAAGCAATTATCACACTTATCAATAAAATCCTGGCTATGTCCAGTCGTCGCTTGAAAATAAATGTAACAATATCACCCTTTGTTCCAAAATCATTTACCCCATTCCAGTGGTCAGCGATGAATGGTAAAGAGGAGCTGAAAGAGAAAGCAACGTATATCAAGGATAGTTTCAGGCGTAACAAACATGTTAAAATCAGTTATCACGAGATTGATTCATCACAACTTGAATGCGTTTTGGGCCGTGGAGATCGGGCAGTTGGGGAGCTAATCTACCGTGCCTACAAGAACGGAGCAATCTTTGATGGTTGGAATGAATTCTGGAATTTTGAAGCATGGCAAAACGCAGCGAAAGAGGTTGGTATTGATTGGGAAAAATGTTTAGAATCAGTGAATTCTGAGGATAAACTGGCATGGGATCATATTGATATTGGGATAGACAAAACATTTCTGAAAAAAGAGGAAGAGCGAGCGCAAAAAGCTATTTTAACCGAAGATTGCAGAAATGGTAATTGCTCCGGGTGCGGTATTTGTAATAAGGATATCCACAATGTATTTCAGCAAAAGCAAGAAAATATCACATTTGATATACCTGAGCGTAGTCACAAACAGATTCAGCAAAATCAGTGGATCTATAGAGTATTTTACTCCAAAACAGGATTAATGCGATTTGTTTCACATCTTGATTTGGTGAGAATGACTCAGAACTACCTTCGAGCATCCAAACTG
>CAYYLA010000055.1:5345-12806 GCA_964441785.1 uncultured Candidatus Cloacimonadota bacterium
TTTGGACCTCCCCTTTCAATTGGTGTAGAAGGATTAATGGAGCACTTTGATATCTACCTGAATCAGCGACTTGAAACTGAGAAAATAATGGAAAAATTGAGTAGTTATATTCCAAAATCTCTTAAGTTGAAAAAGGTAATCCCTATCCCTAAAAAAGAGATGATGGCTATGGAGTACTATAATCTGGAGCGGATATCTGTCCAACCTGAGAGTGAATATATTGAAGCTATCGAACGAGGATTAGAAGCATATAACAATCAGGAGACCTGGATTTTTTCGCGCATCAGAAAAGGTAGGGAAAAGCAACAGGATCTAAAAGAAAAGATCCGGCAGATTGATTGGGAAAACAACAGACTTACAGTTATTAAGGAGCGAGTCGGAGCAAGTATTTTTGATTTTCTGGAACAGGTTTGTAATATACCACGCGATGATACAGATAAATTCAGAATCATTCGTGAGGAGATGTATCGGGAAATCAGTTAAAGAGCTCGTAGAGAATTTCGGCTGTTATTCCCCAGATTACTTTATCTTCGTATTGATAAACATAAACATCATGATGAGAACCACCCCAGGAGTTCCAATACTTTTTGGGTAACTGCAGTTCCTCTGCAGGAAAATGGACTAGCTGGTTACCAGATTCATCCTGTTCTTTTGAGAAAATCCTCATTCGTAATTTATACACTTTTGGTTGAGTTTCAACAAACCATTTCACCGGGACCAGAAATACATCTTGAACCTCTGATTTATTTAGGTTCAATTGATCCAGAGAGGATATCCTAAGTCGCCCGATTATTACATTTACAATCAACCCAAGAGGATTTACCATAGTATCAAATTGGCCACCTATCTCGATATCAACAGCATTAACACCCAGTTCCTCACAGGTTTCTCGTACGGCTGTAGCAGCAACAGATGTGTCCTGATCCTCCTGCATACCACCCGGGAATGAAATCTCACCAGGCTGTCGAATACCTTCTGCTCTAACCTGTAGAAGAATATATTCATCTGATCCAACCGTAATGAAAGGAACCAGTACAACAGATGTCTTGTATTTCTTTCTCCCCAGTAGTCCCTGTGTAGGCAATAAATCTACAATTTCACTATAACTTTTCAATACCCTTCTCCCCCTTGATAGATTATCCTGTTCCCTTTTTTTGCAGCAGGTTGGATAACACCTGTATGCCTGAAAAAGTAAAGTACTTTCCGGGCTAAATAGATTTTAATTTTGAGGAATTCACTCAAGTTTTTGCTATCTATTTGATCAATTTTGTCCAGGTTCAGCATAAGAAAAAGATCAAAAGGATTACGGATAATTCGTCCGGGATAGGACTCTTTGAGAATACGATTTTTTATACTGATCCCTTTTCTCCGCCAACTACCCTTACCATCATCTGCTCTGATCTCCTCGATATCAACCTGGATTATCTCAAAGGTAAAACCAGGAGTCAGAAAGAGATCGGTTATATATATCAACTCATCAAATATTTCGATAAATTTCCCCTGTTTGGATGATTTACGACTGCGGATGATTTCGCCATCTTCATCGATCGTCGTAACTCGCTTCTCGCGAACAAGCGGATAGACTAATTTGATAGGATAAAGATTAATAAGCAATTGAAGTTTTTTGCGTAAGGAAGAGAAGTTAGCAGTTTGGATTTCTATGATTTGATTATTTAGAAAAACATCAACAATTTTGCCAGCAATTTTGCACTCAGTTAATCCCTCAGATCCAGCAATTTTGCTTTTCAAACTGTTATGAAGATCGTATTCGTTCCAGGTATTTATCATATATAAAAGGCACCTCAACCATATTGATTGAGGTGCAACAATTCAATTATTTGAATTCAACTGTAATTTTATCCTTGTTTTCAAATTTGATGCCAGGAGTATTCTGCATATATTCAAGCATCTCTTCTTCATCCTGACTCTGTTCCATAGCAAGTTTATTCAAAAGTTCTTCATCATCCAAAATCTTGCTGAAATCAAAATCCATCAAAGCTACCTGATTACCATCGTGGAATGTAGCGTCCGTACTAACTATTTTACCATCAAATTTCAGAATGAATGACATAGACATATCTTTATACATCTCTTTCATCATCTCTTTTGCCTGAGCCATCTCTTCCTCAGAAACCTCAGGTTCATCTTCGTACATTACATCATCTTCTTCTTCAAATTCTTCTTCTGGCTCAGATGGAAATACAATATCCAAAGTAGCTTTGCTTCCTTTTTTGAAATTGAACTCTATCAATTCATCTGAATCAAGTTCTTCATTATCATTGAATAATCCATCGGTAAGGTCATCAGTCAAACGCAATTTATTAATATCATTGAATGAATAAACCACTTTGTAACCTGACATCTCATTTTCTGTCATCGCTTCGGATGTTTTATAGGTAACACCTTCACCATATTTACCAGCTGCAGATTTTAACGTTTCTACATTGTGGGATGCAGATTGTCCAAAACCCATATTCTTAATTAAAATAAGCTCCTCAATTGTTCCGCTACCATCTTTGTTGATATTAACAACACGGTGAACTTTTAAACAACCGTTCAAAGCAACAAGGGCAACTAACATCAGGACCAATAATCTTAGAGAAAACTTCATAATACCTCCTACTATTAATTTTATTTTTATTTTACAAAGATTAATAAAGGACAATTGTCGATCAAACTTGTCAATAGGAAAAATGTTTCTCATAATTTTAAAATTGACATCATTAATCCTGATAAAAACTTAGCTATAGAGAATAGCATTAGATTACAAGGAGAATTTTATGAGTGATACTATAAGGGTAAGATTTGCACCCAGTCCAACGGGATATCTTCATGTTGGCAGTTTAAGAACTGCATTATATAATTATTTATATGCAAAGAAAGTAGGTGGTAAATTTATATTAAGAATAGAAGATACAGATCGTACCAGATATGTTGAAGACGCAGTGGATAATCTGATAAAAACGATGAAAATGGTAGGATTAGCCTATGATGAAGGTCCTGAAGTGGGAGGTGAATTTGGTCCCTATTATCAATCGGAGCGCACAAAATTGTATAGGAGATATGCAGATGAGCTAATTGCAAAGGATGCAGCATATCGTTGTTTTTGTACTCCCGAGGAGCTGGACGAGATGCGTCAAAAACAAATCGCCAATAAAGAAGATACCCGTTATAATGGTAAATGCCGTCATTTGAGTGATGAAGAGATCGCAGAACGCCTGGCACGGGGTGATCAATATGTTGTTCGCTTAAAGGTTCCTAAAGAAGGCGACATAACCTTCTATGATGTTGTACGCGACAAGGTAACCTTTCCATGGGATATGGTCGATGATCAGGTTTTGATAAAATCCGATGGTTTCCCAACCTATCATCTTGCCAATGTAGTAGATGATCATCACATGAAGATATCTCACGTAATCCGTGGTGAAGAGTGGTTATCAAGTGTACCTAAGCATCTCTTCATGTATCAGCAATTTGGTTGGAAACCGCCCAAAATGGCACATCTTCCACTACTTTTAAATTCTGATAAAAGCAAATTAAGCAAACGCCAAGGGGATGTTGCTGTTGAAGATTTTATTAATAATGGTTTCCTTCCAGAAACATTGTTGAATTTTGTAGCCCTCCTCGGCTGGCATGATAAAGGTGATCAGGAATTCTTCACCCTGAAGGAACTTGAAAAAGCTTTCTCTCTCAAACGTATCTCCAAAGCCGGTGCTGTTTTTGATAGAGAGAAATTAAATTGGATGAATTCACAATATATCAGAAATCTCCCTCTGGATGTTATAGTAAAAAGGGTTAAACCTATCTTGGATAGTAGTGATCTTCCGATACCTGAAGATGTTGATGTAACTGGATTGATTGAATTTGCCAGAGAACGGGTTACTGTATTAAATGATTTCCCAACTGTTCTAAAACCCTTCTTCTGTCCAATAAGCTTCACCGAAGAAGCTGAAGAAATTCTATCTACAGAGAGTTCCATCAGTGTTATCCAATATTGGATAGAAGCTTTTGAGAAGCGGACTGACTGGGATGAAGATAGTATCGGCAATCTGGTTAAAGAAACCGGAAAAACCTTATCAGTTAAAGGAAAAAATCTTTACTTCCCCATTCGAATTGCTTTGTTTGGTGAAAGTCATGGTCCTGATCTCGGTATCATTTATAAGATACTTGGATATGATAAAACATTAGCCCGTCTTAAGGATGCGCTGAGAGGATAAATGAAATATTATAAAAAGCTTGAAGGAGATCGTCTCTTCTTATCACCTCTATCCGAAGAGGATGCAGATCTTTTCACTCTCTGGTTGAATGATCTGGAAGTGACAAAGAATCTTACCATCTCCAAGGTCCAGATATCCAATCTGAAAGAAAAACAGATTATCGCAGAGATGATAAAACGTGGTGATCAGGTTTTCTCAATTGTTGTAAAAGATGAAAATCAATTAATTGGAAACTGTAGTCTCAATAGTATTGATTATCATGACCGTAAAGCTGAACTGGGAATTTTTATCGGTGATAAAGATTATTGGAGCAAGGGATATGGTCCGGAAGCGATGAGACTAATTCTGGATTATGGCTTTAATATCCTGAATCTTCACAGTATCTATCTACGTGTATTTTCTCATAACACCAGAGCAATAAAATCCTATGAAAAGGTTGGATTTAAATATGCAGGAAAACTACGCGAGACCAATATCATGGGTGGCAAAAAGTATGATGAAATTTTCATGGATATTCTCGAAGATGAATATCAGAGTGTATATATAAAAGCGATATTGGAATCGGAGTAAATGTTTAGAAATATAAAAGGACAAGAGCGCGGAATTAGCATCCTTATCAATGCTTTGAAGCAAGACAGGATCGCCCAGAGTTACCTGTTTTATGGACCGGACGGTGTAGGTAAGCTGACCACAGCACTCTATTTTGGGATGGCCATAAATTGCCAGGCAGAGTCATCAAGAAGACCTTGTGGTATTTGTAATTCCTGTAAGAAATTCCTCGCATTCAGTCATCCGGATTTTAATTTCATTTTTCCTTTTCCAAACCCACCCAGATCAGACATATCTGTTGATGGCTCGATAAAATCAGAACAATCAATAGAAGAGTACAAGGGGTACATTGAGAATAAGCAGAAGACACCCTGGAAGGATTATAATTTCTCCAAAAATGTCGGCATAAGAATCAGCAGTATACGCATGCTGGAGCATAGAATAAATCTGTCTGCCAATGAAGCAAGGAAGAAGATTTATATCATAGAGCATGCAGACATGATGAATCGTCAAGCTGCAAACGCCTTTTTGAAGACACTTGAGGAACCACCTATAGACACGGTTATAATTCTTACAACATCAAAAATGCATTCACTTCTTCCCACTATTCTCTCCCGCTGTCAAAAGGTTCCATTCAACCTGATCCCGAGAACAATTATTGAGGCTGAGTTAAACAAATCCGGAGCAACCACAGAGATGGCAGCAAAGATGTTTGCTCGTATAGCCAATGGGAATATGGCCAAGGCTTTATCATTGGCAGATTCAGGTGAGTTGGTTGCACGTGATGAAACAATTGAGCTGCTGGAGATTATTGCTGATGACAATGATTTAAAATTCATCGATTTTGCAATGAGATACAAAAGCACTAAAACATTGGGACAGCTAAATGGTATCATTACTAATCTTTTGATATGGGTTGCTGACATAGCCTATTTTAAACTTGAGCCGGAAGAAATTGTTAACCTTGACCAGACAGAATTGATAGGTAAACTTTGTAATAAGAATCCAGATATTGAAGAATATGCAGGAGAATTACTCGAATATCTGGAAACTATGCTTCACCGACTAAAGGGAAATGTAAATCCTCAGTTAGTTTTAACCGGGGTCTATAATAAATTTAAAGATGTTTTTAAATAACAGGAGAGACGATGAATAACGATAAATCAAATAAAACAGAGGTAGAAGCTGAGGTTAAAAAATCCAGCAATTTCATTAGAGAAATCATTGATGAAGATAATAAAACAGGGAAATTTAATTATAAGGTTCATACACGCTTTCCACCTGAACCAAATGGTCATCTTCATATAGGACACGCAAAGGCTATCTGCTTGAATTTCGAGATAGCAAAGGATTACAACGGTCTTTGCAATCTCCGTTTTGATGATACAAACCCGATTAAAGAAGATGAGGAATTTGTACAGGCTATTCAAGATGATATCAAATGGCTTGGTTATGACTGGGAAGAACGACTGTATTTTGCTTCTGATTATTTTGAACAGATGTATCAGTATGCTGTAGAATTGATCAAGAAAGAGAAAGCCTATGTTGATAGCCTTACTGCAGAGGAGATACGTGAATACAGAGGAACGATCAAAACACCAGGGAAAAACAGCCCATTCCGAGATAGATCCGTTGAAGAAAATCTGGATCTTTTTGAGCGAATGAGACATGGAGAGTTCAACGATGGTGAACATGTTTTACGTGCAAAAATCGACATGAGTTCTCCCAATATGCTGTTAAGAGATCCTTTGATGTATAGAATCAGACATGCTACCCACCACAGAACTGGGGATGAGTGGTGTATCTATCCAATATATGATTATGCCCATGAGCTGGAAGACTCCATTGAAGGGATTACACATTCCCTCTGTTCATTGGAATTTCAAGCCCATCGACCAATATATGACTGGTTTCTGGAAGCCTTAGATATTCATCATTCTCAGCAGATTGAATTTGCCCGATTGAACATGACTTACACCGTCATGAGTAAGAGGAAATTAGGCAGACTTGTAACCGAGGGTTATGTCAAAGGTTGGGATGATCCACGCTTACTTACTTTAGCTGGATTAAGAAGACGAGGTTACACACCTGCATCAATCAGAAATTTCTGCGAAAAAATCGGTGTATCAAAAGCTGACAATATGGTAGAAATGGCCTTGCTTGAATTCACAATCAGAGAAGATCTGAATAAGATAGCTCCACGTTTGATGGCTGTATTAAATCCGCTAAAGGTTGTAATCACCAATTATCCAGAGGATGTTGTAGAAGAGATGGAGGCAATTAATAATCCAGAAGATCCTTCTGCCGGAACACGACTCGTGCCATTCTCCAGAGAAATTTATATTGAGCGGGACGATTTCATGGAAAATCCTCCCAAGAAATTCTATCGTTTAGCACCTGGTAGAGAAGTAAGATTACGTTATGCTTACTTTGTTACCTGTACTGATGTTATCAAGGATGAAAAAACTGGAGAAATCACTGAAATTCATTGTACCTATGATCCGGAAACCCGAGGTGGTAACTCACCTGATGGTAGAAAAGTTAAATCAACCATACATTGGGTATCCGCAGAAAGAGCAGTAAATGCTGATGTTAGAATTTATGATAAATTATTCACTGTTGAAAACCCAAATGTGACAGAAGAAGGTGAAGACTTTGCTGATTATATAAATCCCGATTCTTTGAAGGTTAACAG
>CAYYLA010000056.1:0-12750 GCA_964441785.1 uncultured Candidatus Cloacimonadota bacterium
AGACTGTACACCATTATTGGCTTCCATCACAAAGGAGACGCCATCAAAAAGGTTAGTCATTCTACCCAGGAATAATGATCCTTTACCAACAATCATTCCATTGTGCAAACTACCCGCGAGCATCTGATTACAAGCATGTCCAATAAAAGGTACACCAGAAGGAATATGCCCCTGAGTTACAGCAAAACCTGGAACGCCATGATTTTGCACAAAATTCATCAATTCTTTGCGATCTAACTGACCTTTCTTTACAGCAAGAGCACCAATCATTTTAAAATTGGCTAAAGGAACATCGCCGGCACCCGCTGGTAAGGTTATCTCAGGATTTTGCATTTCTGGTGAATATTTTTCAATATCTGTAATCTTCAGTCCGGCTTTTTCCAGAGGATCAGCTATCAGTGAAGACATAACTGCTTGAGGAGAAGAACCGGTTCCGATTCTGTGACGTCCTATAATATCTGTTCTGATTATTGGATTAATGCCATCATTTTCACTTACCAGAACAGCAAATCCACCCAGGGTGTCTTCCAGAATTGGGACCTCTTTTTTTACATGATCTTTACCATTCATACCAAGCTTGGCTACTGCTCCACCAGCAACAACTACTACATTTTTGTAGATTCCGGATTTTACTAGAGCAGACGCATAAACCATCGCGTGTGCGGGAGCAGCACAGAAAGAACGCACATCACTACCTGTGGCATTTACACAACCACAGATTTCACCAATAGCCTTGGCAAAATTACCTCCACCACGCTGATTCATATCACCACAGGCTTCTTCTGAACATTCAATAATGTAATCAATATCTCCCATATCTACTGAATGCTTTGCGGCAAGTTGCATAAGTGTTAACGCAGCAGAAGCTTTCACGGCAAGATTCTCAAGCATAAAATGAGAAGCAAGATTTTCGTCGGTATCATGAGCCTGTTTTACACATCCTATAAGTTCATCATTCTGATAAAGTCCATCAGCTTTATGGGTTTCTACCAATGTCTTGATCTCATCGAATGGAGAAACTTTATCAACGGATATCCCCATTGTATTCAGAATTGGATGTTCTGCTATTTTAGGTTCTGTTTTTTTGACAAAATCTTCACAAAGTAATACCAGTCCGAAGGAATCTACATGTTGCATTAGCATGTAGAATTCATCCTGAGGCATAATCTCACCAAAATTTCCCCAACGATTCTTATCCATCAGGTTTTCTTTTTTATACCAGGGTTTAGAGATATCCTTCAACTCATCAGGAGTACAATTTCCAATATAGCACTGATTAGGACCATAAGCTATAACGTCATCAAATGTACGTAAACTTATATTGATATTGGCAAGATACTCATGATTGGGATCCTGCCTTCTGGTTCCTACCTGGGTTGACCCATTTTGTTTAAGTATATCCGGTGTATGTACAAGAACATAACCGGAAGCTTTTATAACGGGATAAGTCATTATATTCTCCTCTCAATTTTTGAAACAGGGATCATACAGCTAAATATGATCCCTGTTTTAATGGTTGTCTCGTAACGTTATATCTATATATATGGTATAGTTATCCGTTACGAATTTCGTTCATTTCGCTGATGATTTCATCAACATCAAGAACCATTTCCATCATTCCACATTGTTCTTCATAAATGTCAGGATCAATCAACTCTTTTATTTCCGGTTCTACAATGTGATACACTTTAAGATCCAAAGCAACACCGGCTAGTGGTCCTGCAAATGTTGGATCACCTGAGATAACAGTTTCGGCTGCAAGGCCTGCTGCTTCTGCTTCTGCTCCACCTAATACTACTACTAAATCTTCCTTATTGAATGATTCACTGAAATCTTTAACTCTTTTCTGGATCTCCAGATCCATGGCGCCTGCGGCCGTTCAAACAAAGCATTCAGTTGAAGCAAATATGACCTCTGCTCCAGCTGATTTTACGCATTCCTCTATGGCTGGTCCTGGTATTCCATCTCTATCGCCAATTGCAATTACTTTCTTTCCTTTTAACATGATTCAAATTCTCCTTTATGTTTTTAATAAGATTGTTTTAGTATTTTTGATAGCATCTCTGCATTAACTTCTATGGGAAATACCTTTGTCGCAAATGCTTCCAATGCTCCTGGTATAATTTCCTTTGCTGATTTTTCATAAGTATCTTGGGGGATATCTAATGATGAATATGACGTTGGTAAATCCAAATCCTTGATTAACTGTTTGATTTGATTAATGAAATTAGCAGTTTTAATCTCATTATTTTTACCTTCTATATTTATATATTGGATTATTCCAGTTAAAGATTGTGACGTTTTTTCTTGAATTACATCAAGTACATTCATGAAAAGAGGAGCCATAGCTGCTCCATGAGGAATTTTATAAATAGAACCGATTTGATCTAAACTATGTGCTAATCCAGTGCACGAATTGCTGATTGCTATTCCGGCAAGACTACTACCGTACATCATTGCTTCACGTGCAGATCTATCATTACCATTTTGATAGGCATTCTTAAGATTACTTAAAATTATTGATATTGCCTCTAATGACATTGCACGGCTATATGGCGTTGCAATTGTGCATATAAACGATTCTATTGCATGTGTTAATGCGTCAAATCCACTTTGTGCTGTTACTTTAGCTGGCAATGTAACTGTAAGTTCAGGATCTAGAATTGCTGTGTCTGGAATTAATTGTGAAGATAAATACAATTTTTTGGTTCTTGTTGCTGGATGAGAATAAACGGCAGCACAAGTCACTTCACTACCTGTACCACTCGTTGTTGGTATTGCTATCAGGTTAGAGCTCTTGTCATTTATTCTAACTGTTGATTCAAAAGGGATTCCATCATTAATAAATTGTTCAATACTAGTTGATTGATTATTCATTAAATAGTTTAGTGCTTTTGCTATATCAATGACCGCTCCACCACCCAAGGCTATAATTGAATCAGGTGAATACTCTTTGCACTTAATCCAGGTCTCTTTTAAATCTGCAAAAGAAGGTTCTTTACTAATATCCAATATAAGGATGCTATCGTATTCATGTTCAAGTTCATCCAGCAATTTCGTTAAATGTCCGGTATCAGTCATTACCTTTTTATCTGTTACGATGAGAGGTTTTTTCAAAACAAATTTACTGATTTCTGAAAGAGAATTCCAGCCGAAAATGTAATTTCTGGGAATGCTAAATGATCTAATATTCATTATTATCTCCGATCTTAATTTTAACTATTTTTTTTTATAAACTCTTCAATATTATCAATATCCTCATCTACATCTTCAGGAGACATTCTATCGACAATTTCACCATCCTTATAGATGATCATTGCTGGAAGACCCATTACTTTTTGACTTATAGCCAAACGACGTGCTCCCTTGATGTTTAAACTTGCGAATTCAAATTTATCACTATATTTTTCTGCCAGTTCATGTACGCCCGGCATCAGTTCCTTGCAGGCTTCACAACCATCACTCCAAAAATCAACAAACACTGGTTTATCATTTTTTAACACCAGATCTTCAAAATTCTTTTTGTTTAATTCTAACATTATTTTCTCCTATCGCTTAGATTGCTATCTCTTCCAATGACGTATAGCGCTTTATTAATTTTCCTTTTTCAAATTGTAAAATCGATGGGATTTCCTCAATTTCATAACGTTCTTTTAACATGATATTCTTGTAGGCATCGATTTTTACCAGTTTTTTGCTGTCATCAAGCTTAGCTTCCAATGATGTAATCATATCTAAACTTTTTTGATTAATTGGACTCCAAAAAGCCACAAATACAGGACGCTCTTCATTGATAACATTTTTCTGCCAGGTTTCTTCCGACTCAATATATTTATCAGCTGCTACTGCTGCAATTGCACCATCAGCGGCTGCCGTAATTACTTGTCTTAAATATTTATCCCTTACATCTCCTGCAGCATAAATACCTGGGACACTGGTTTCCATCTTATCGGTAGTGGGGATATAACCTTGTTTAGTTAATTCAATAGTGTCTTTTAAGAAATCTGTTCTTGGTACTGTCCCAACAAACATAAATACACCATCACAGGAAATTTCATTTTCATTACCGGTTTTAATATTCTTAACTTTTACACCAGTTACCAGATCATCACCAACAATCTCAGATACTGTTGAATTCCAGATGTAATTTATTTTTGGATTGGCAAAACACTGTTCCTGTGCAGTTTTGTCTGCATCCATTACACCTTCGTCATGGATAACAATCATGGTTATCTTATTTACAAATTTTGTTAAAAATACTGATTCTTCGACTGCGGTATTCCCATTACCTACAACAACGATATCAAGGTCTTCAAAGAAATCCGCATCACATGTTGCACAATAAGATACTCCCTGTCCCCGGAATTCACGTTCTCCGGGAATTCCCAGAACTCGGGGTTCTGCACCTGTAGCAATAAGGATAGCTTTGGTTTTAATCTCATCACCCTTTTTGGTTATAACTGTTTTAATAAAACCGTCTTCAGCTATATTGATCTTATCAACACGACCTCGTTTAATTTCCACACCAAATTTCTTGGCATGATTACAGAAATTCTCCATCAATGCTGGCCCGGTTGATTCTAATGTGCCAGGATAATTTTCCATCTCTGATGTTGTTGCACATTGTCCTCCTGTTTTACGCTTCTCTTCCAAAAGTAGAGTTTTCATTTTACCTCTGGCAGCATAAATTCCAGCACTTAATCCGCCAGCTCCTCCACCTGCTATTACTAAATCATAAATTAATTCGTTGATCATTTATTAACCTCTTAAGATTTTATTATTATTATTTTTGTAATTGTACGATAATTATTCCAATAAAAATCGTTGAAATTCCTAATATTGATCCTATTGTTAATTGCTCTCCCAATAATAAATATGCAAGAATAGGACTTAATGCAATATTGCCGGAATTTATTGTTACCGCAGTTGCTACATTAGTTAAACTAAATGCCTTTGTTATACAATAAATTGAACCAGCTCCAAGTATTCCTGCTCCCAAAAATGTTAGAATATTTCTTGGTGATTCTGAAATGAATATGATGTTACCATTGTTATAAAAATAGACAATGTTTAATACGATTTCAGCAGAAAATAGACTTGAGAATATAACAATCCAATAATTTATTTTTTTATTGTGGAGTATATGTCGCTGTATTAGATTGCCAAAAGAATAGCAAAATGCTGCTCCTAGCCCAAAAAGAATTGAATATATATTAAAAATGGTTTTAGAAATTGTATGTTGGCTAAAGGATAATATAGTTAAACCTACAATACTTAAGATTATTCCTGAAAGTATGTTCCGAGTTAATTTTTCTTTTAAAAAAAAATATGCTAGTAATGCGGACCATAATACTTGTGTCCCTAATAGGGGAGCTGTTAAAACTACACCTCCTGATTTAAAGGAAGAGAATAATAGTAAATTACCTGCAACGTAATATGCAATTCCTAATATGATAAAGATGCCTATATTTTTTATTCCAATAAATTCTGGTGAAAAGTAATTTAGCAGATAAAGTTCCTTTTTTTTTAACAACACAAAAAAAGATATAACAATTAGCGGGACAATTTTTAAAGTTGAGCCCACCAAGGGGTTGGATTCTGTTAAAGACCAGCGAATGAAAACATTGTAGCACGAATAACATATTGCTGCTGACAACGCCCAGATCTCTCCTCTTCCAAGTCCGAGCATTCTTAGTTTCAACCTATTGGTGGGCATGATTATCTCTCGTTAATATTGTTCTGCAAACAATTTACTATGGCCAGATTGATTGCCTGAACAATATAATTGTGTTGTAGTTTCGAAAGTAATTGAATCTCTAGCAGGTGGAAAAAATCCACCGGATTCTTTGTTTAAGCGCATTGTGTCTCCACCTACTGTGCGATCTACTTTTGGTAATGTGTAGTGCTTTTCTATACTTCCTCCACTGATTACTGCATCTGCTTCCGGAACATCATGCACTAGAAGTATACCTTCTGTACCGTCTATCCCTCCAAATTCAAATGTTAAAGTAGAGCATTTGATACCTTTTTTTTCTGCTTCCTGGATTGTTAACATGCCATCTACCGCAGCATTACCACCACCTTCCCATGTCATTATTAATCCGTCTGCATTCAAATATTCAGCTAATTTTACACTAAAATTAGCTGATCGTTGTTTATGCCAATTAGTTGGTTCGTGGCTTCTACGGAAAATCACTCCTTTAAAATTTAATGTTTTTCCGTGGTTCTTGTACAATTCCAATAACACAGGATGATTTACATGAAGATAGGTAGGTACTTTAAAAGCGGGCCATACATAATTCCCACTTACTATACATCCGTCTAACATTTCATTTGGATGGAGTAATGTTGGTACAAGATGACTAATTTCTTCTCCATATAAATAGGTATTTGAATAAACACCCTGATTCTGACACTGCCATACCAAAACAACATTGGGAAGATCGGGATTTGTTATTTCTGTACTAAATTCTTCGGTGCTATCGGGTTCTGAATCTATAGTTAAAGAAGCAAGATATTCTGAAACTTTTAATCCGCATAAACGAATATCATTATCGTATTCATTAGATGATTTACCCTCTTTTAATGTGTATACAATTGCTAGATTAATGGTTTTTGAGAAGGGTGTAAATTGATCAATAGGTCCCTGCATATCCATTATAGCATCTCTAGGATATAGCAAACCACTGGATGCACTTTTGTCATCCCAGGGTAGTGGAGCACATTCCATTACAGCAAATCCCTGAAGTACATTTGTTATACCTTTACCTATTGTATCAGGTTGTCCGAAGAAACCAGAATATTCTTTGCCATTGCCATTAATTTTTTTCATGGGGAGTATTGTATCAAGAAGATGAACAATTCGTGTGTTTTCGCCAGGGTGTACTAATTCAAAAGAAACTTTTTCTATACTTTTAAGAAATGGCTTTACTAATTCTTGCAGATCGTTTTGGCAAATAGTTAATTTCCCATTTTTAAAAGATGTAATATCGCCGAATTCTGCTGATTTAACATTGTAGTATTGTCTTTTTAGTTTCATTCTTGTACCTCCTTGTTGATGTCTGCATGAAATATAGTAGGGGTGATCACCTCTTTTGATATTGCTTCAAGTGCTTTTGTTACTAAGGCTTTCCTATAGGCAATTTCTCTAGCTTCTGGCAAATCTGGATTTCCTGCAGGATGTGTGAAATCTCCACCAAATATAATTCTATTGGCTCCAACACTTTGCGCTATTGATGTGAAAGCAGTTATAACAGCATTTGGTATTCCTACTCTATCAAGCTCTTTTGCAATCGTTGCTCCGCAACGTGTGCAAGTACCTCAGGTAGTTGTTAAGATAACTGCTTGAACTTGATTTTTGATGAATTTTGCCGCTACTTCCTTACCAATATTCTTTGCACTTTCTACATTTGTTCCTACACCACAAGTAGTATTGAAGATATTGTCTAGTTCCTTAAAAATGCCTTCTTTCTCCAAACTTCTTAATGCATCAAGGGGGACAAGCCTATTGGGATCATTATTGACATTGGTTGTGTCATAACCTCCATGAATTGATTCATATTTGCCTACTGGTAATGAATCATATTCTGAGATATCATAGCTCCCATATGTTACAGAAAAGGCTTGTTTTAGTTTATCAGGATTTCCTGCTGGTACAAGTCCGCCTGTTGTGAATATTCCAATCTTTGCTTTAGATAGATCGTCTATTGCTTTTGCTGGATTAACTGTCTCGAAGGTTCGTGGTGGTACTTCAGTTCTGTATGCTTTGTTGTTAAGTTTCTTTAGTAATATTGCCAAAGCTCTCTCTGCTGCTGTTTTTTCATTATATTCATTATATCTATAACCACGTGGAAGATATCCTTCAATCCTGGATGCCAGTATTGTTTCCCTTTTAGCCAATTTTAAAGCTAGTTTAGCTAATTTTGGTAATGCTTTTCTCATACCTGCTGCTGTCTCTGGAGTTTCTAGTATGTAGATATCTCGTACATACATGTTTACAGCTGGATTTTCATAATACATAGCTGTAACTGATGGAATGGATAATTCTGTTTGTACAAAATGACATACCTTGGCACAAGCCACTCCATAACGCCCAGCGTTAAAAGCAGGACCGGCAATAAATACATCCGGTTGCTCTTTATCTATAGCTTGTTTTATTTCTTCTTTTACTTTGGAGAAATTCTCATCCTTGTTAACAAAGTTATCTCCGCAGGAGATAACTTTTACTACCTCCATCTCTTCATTCCAATATTTACCGATTCCAATTGCCGGACCTTTCAATCCTTCATGAATTGTTAGCCCAACTCCTGCTTTCTCCTCACCTCCGATTCCGGCAAAGAATTGATTAATGTAATACATTGCTTTTAACTTCTTCATTTTTGCTTTCCTATGTTGATTTTGGAATTAATCAATGTTAATTCTATGATTCTTTGAGATCACTCAAACTTGAGTCTGCTATCTGACGTATGCTCAAGTTTGAGTTTTCTCATATTTTTGTTGCTCTTATTTGAGTCTGCTTTTATTAAATACCAAAGCAATTAAGAATAAAATCAGACCTGCAACATACCACCAAATTGCTATGATATATGATTTCCCCATATCACCCATAAAGGTAAGAATAAACGTTAAGACTAAAACAATAAGAGTGATTATAGGTAAGGTTAATCCACCAGGAGTTTTGAATGCATTTGACTGGTCTACTTCACCATTATTTGATTTCTTTCTCAATGCTAACAAGGTTATAGTAATGATAAAGATTGTTATTAAAATACAATAACCCCCTGTATTTACAATTTGCATTGTGAATTGTGGGAAGCAGGCAATAATTGCTGCAATAACTGAGGCCAGTGTAATGCCTGCAACTGGTGTTTTGGTTTTTGGGTGAATCTTTCCTAGAGATTCTGGTAACAATCCAGACTGTGCTGCAGCCATAATGTTTCTACCTGAATCCATTGTTAAAATTAATATTGTTGTGGTTATTGCTACAACTGCTCCGATTGATATAAGTGCGTTTAGCCACATCATTTTTGGCATAGCAGTAACTATTCCATAGCTTAAGGGTGCAAATATGCCCCAACTTGATCCATCTGCGAAATCTGATGCACGATACAAACCGTAGGTAACAAATAGGACTAAACAATACATTATAACTGTAATTAATACTGAATACCCAAGAGCACGTGGAATAGTTCGTTGTGGGTTTTTAATCTCTTCGGCTATAGAACCTATTGCTATAATTGATCCATATGCAAGCATAGCTACAGGGATTGCTGCTATCCAACCACTTTCACCAACAATACCCTGGGTGAAGAAAGGTTTATATAAGGCTGAATCTATATGCCCTATTCCAAATACCACATAGACTAAGCAGATTAGAATCAAACCAAGAGTAAGGATGAAATTGATTTTTCCCATGAAAGAGATGCCTATTACATTTAAGAACCAGCATAATGCTATCCATAAAATCGCGATCAAAATTTTATATTGCTCAATGCCAGGTATTATTGAGTTTAAATAGGTGGCTACATATATTGAAGAAAATGCCATTCCCAATATTGCTACATTTAACCATGACCATGCTGATAACCATCCCCAAAAGGTTTTAGCTTTTTTACTTTTACCTAATACTTGATAGGGAAAATTAAATATTCCCCCGGATTTTGGAAAAGTTGTTGCCAATTCCGCCAAATTAAGAGCGTATAAAAACAAAATTAAACCAGCTATAACCCAAGATAAAATTGCTGCTGGCCCTGCTAGACGAAAGGTGAGACCTGAAAGTGCAAATATTGCGCTTCCTACCATACCGCCTACAGCTATCATAATACAGTTACTGAGTGATAATGTTCCCTGTTTCAATTGGACTTCGTTTTTGCTCATTTCATTTCTCCTTTATTTATTTAGAATGGAAGAGGATTTTCTTTATCATTATTACTAAATATTGTTTTAGAATGCATGTATTTATGGATGCCTGCAACACCTAATCCGCTAGCTTTCCAGCCGGTTCCTGGCGATTCATTTATTCCTTTACTGTAGTAGGTGTTTATGTATATCTGACCTGCTTCTAGTTTTGTTGCCATTCTGTGTGCTCTTTTACCATCCTTGGTAAACACTCCGGCTGCCAATCCATATCGTGTTCCATTGGCTAATTTAAGTGCTTCTTCTTCAGTTGAAAATTTGGTTACACATAATACCGGTCCAAATATTTCTTCTTGAAAAATCGTCATTTCGGGAGTAACATCTGCAAAGATTGTGGGAGGAACAAAATTACCTTTTGCTAATTCAGCATCTTGATATTCATACCCGCCTGTTATTAATCGCGCTCCTTCATCTTTACCTTTTTGTATATATCCCATGACTGTTCGTTTATGTTGAGGACTTATTAATGTTTGATGGTTTATCCCTTGTTCAAATTTAAATCCATCACCTGGCTTTGTGTTACTTTCAAGATGTGTTTTCATCTTATCCAAAAATTCATCATATATGTTTTCATGGAGAATTAATCGTGTTCCTGCAACACAAACTTGACCTGAATTCAAATTGAAACCGAAAAGAGCCCAGTTAACAGTTTCATCTATATCAACATCATCAAATATTACATTAGGACTTTTACCGCCTAGCTCTAAGGCTATCTCTTTTATTGAATCTGCTGAGGATGTAATAATCTTTTGACCTGTTTCAGTGCCACCAGTCATAGAGATCATATCTACATCAGTACTTGTAACAAGGGCATTCCCAACTTCTCCACCAGAACCTGTGACAACATTTATCACTCCAGGAGGAAATCCTGCTTCATTGAATACTTCTGCTAACAACAACATACTTAAGGATGCCCAAGTTGGTGGCTTTACTATTACTGTATTACCCGCAGCTAAGATAGAGGCAATTTTTTGACATCCCATCATTAATGGTCCATTCCAGGGAAGTATCTCACCAACAACTCCATAGGGTTGATATACCACATAGTTAAAATGGTCTCCATTGCCATCTACTGGTATTACCTTACCTTCAAGATTTCTGCATTTTCCTGCAGCAAATTCAAAAGCATCCAATGCCTGATCAATTTCGTAATACATTACACTTGGGTATAATTTACCACAATCAAGAGTTTCAATACATGCGAATTCTTCGCTGCGGCGTCTTAAAATATCACGTGCTTTTAATAATAATTTGCTGCGCTGAAGATTGGATGATTTTCCCCAGGGGCCTTCATCAAAGGCTTTTCTGGCTGCAGCTATTGCTGCTTCAACATCTGCTTTTCCACCTTTGTAGTAACGTGCAAATACTTCATTGTTAACCGGATTTAGTGCTTCGGTTATCTCCCCAGATTTTGATGGTAAAAATTCTCCATCAATAAATAGGGGATAAGGCTCTGTCTTTAAATGGCTTAATGGGTTCATTGCTTATTTCCTCCTGTTTTTTTTATAGCTAATATATTTTTATTGTTAATTACAAATGTTGTTGTGTAAAAAGGAGGTGAAATTTGATTATATGCCAACTGGCATCTAAAAGAAATTCAAGAAAAAAATAGTTTCTTTTTTGATATTAATCTTTGCATCATTTTCTCCTGTTAATTATGATAATTCAAAAAAAATATTTTTCCCATAGATGTGTCAATAGGTTTTTATTATAATTAATATATTTCTTCGCATTATTGTTAAAATATGTATTCAATTATATTATTATTCGAATATTCTTAATGATACGTTATCTGGTGGCATGACATGTAAAACATACATCTTTATATGATTTAAGATTTAATTGTCAAATTTATTTTATATTTCGTATAAAAAAGTGTAAATATTTGGAATTGTGGTTAAAAGTATGGCTTAATATAGATAAAATGTTTAAATATTTGAACTCCGGTTGGGTGGACTGGAGATTAAAATAAACTTTGCTGCTTTTTCTTGTGTGTAAATTGTGTGTTCCATGTCGGAGTGAAAAAATATTGAATCTTCTTTTTTTAGTTCGTATTTAGTATCTTCTACCATCACAAAGAGTTTCCCTGATATTACGGTTATCAGCTCATCGCCTGGTTTGTGTTTATGAATATTCTTTTCTTCGGGGGAATGTGGAGGCATTTCTATAAAAGTAACCTGTATCTTTTCTGCAGCCGAAGGGGTGATAATTTGAAAATTTATTCCACCTGATGTTTGAGTGACATTACGTTCATTTTTACTGATAAAAACTGCATTTTTATGCGAATCATCTTCAAGGAAATACAATAAATTTACATCAAAGTAGGATGCTAGTTTTTGTAGGTTTGTTATTGATATGGAATGTTTACCATTTTCTAAAGCTGATAAATATGAATAACTCATTCCCAATTCACTCGATAGAGCTGTTAAAGATAATCCTCTGATTTTACGTAACTTTCTTATTTTTCTTCCAATTATTAGATTAGACAAAATAACCTCTTGTTTATTTTTTTCAAGAAAAATAGTGATAGTTATTATGTCAATGTATATCAGCATTATATCAAATTTCAGATGGACAACTTGTATATCTGTTCCCCATATCATTATTTTTTTTTTGTCCATTTTCGCTGGTTGGTTGGTACTTTCAATCCATTGGGAAAGATCATATTTAGGTCATTTCAATCCTATGGTTTCACAGGTTCAACCATAGGCTAAAGTAAACCCCGTTGGGGTATGGAATTTTTGGAGATAAACCATTAAAATTTTATGCTTAACTGGGAGCTAATTCCCCTTTAATTGGGGTTGTCCCACAACTAAAATTTTAAGATCTCTCCCC
>CAYYLA010000057.1:0-12631 GCA_964441785.1 uncultured Candidatus Cloacimonadota bacterium
CCAAAACCAGTGCGCTAACCGGACTGCGCTACGCCCCGAATGGAGAGCCACAAAACAAAACGGGCTCATCAGCGTCAAGAAATTATTTTGGAAAATTGATAAATATTTTTCCTGACTTTTAACACTCTATGTATAACCTATTAAATTCTAAAACGTTGTGCCAAACTGGAAATGTGGCTCCCAGGTACGATCTTCAAAATTATGAGCATAATCAAAGCCGATTAAGCCAAAGGGGCTTCTGATTCGTATGCCTATTCCAGCACCTTTTTTCATCTCCCAGAAGTTAAAATCCTTCAGACTGTTGTAGCTGTTCCCCGCATCAAGAAAGAGAAGGCCTATGATTTGATCACCGCCTAATGGAGCTGCGTATTCTGTTGAGAACAAAATCTCTCGTAACCCACCATCATCGGGGCCTACAGAGTTATCCGAATATCCCCTGATACCATCAACGCCAGTACCACCAAGGTAGAATCGCTCATCTGGTGGGACTTCTGAATCATTATATTCTGTTACATAACCAAAACGCCATTTGGTGCGCAGAGATAATTCCCATAAGGTTTTTGTGAACCAGCTGACTTGGATGATCTGTTTGAAATAATCGAAGTCTCCACCCATGGGACCACCAGCAATCTCGTTGTAGATAGAGAAATCAGATCCTGTGGTGGGGAAGAGGGAGTTGTCGCGGCTATCACGGGAGAAGGTGATAGAGACAGAGCTTGTCTGTTGCCATCCTTCCTGGTCAAGTTCGATAAGGTCATCTGATGCGTTATCTTCTTCACCATCAAGGATACGATATTTTTTGGAATAGAATGAATATCCTGCTACAATCTGGCCATAATTAAGGAATGGTACCGGACGACCGAAGCGAACAGATCCACCATTGGTTGTAAGCTCAAATGTTTCCCACTCTTTGGTTGTAAAATAAACATCCAATCCCATTAATAAACTTGTATCCATAAAATAGGGATTAGTAAAGCTGAAGTTGAAATTCTGGGTACTGCCACCAAATTCCCATTTAACTGATGATTGCCATGAATTTCCAAAAAGGTTGTTGTGGCTAACAGCCAGCTGTCCAACCAGGCCATCTTCACTATTTAGGGCAACGCCACCATTGGCAGAGCCTGATACACGATCATTGAGATTAAAGACGATATCGATATCACCATTTTCATTAATTGTCTGGGGTTCCGGATAAAGATCCGGCTCAAAGAATCCCATATTGTAAATATTGCTCATGGTTCGTTGAATCGACGATTGTCTATAGTAATCACCAGGGCTTATGGCAAGATGTCTTCTGATTACTTTATCCTTGGTTTTTCTGTTACCCTTGAAGCTGATTTCCCTGATCTTAGCTCTATTGTTTTCCTGTATATCAAGGATGATATTAACCTTGTTACCCTCTTTTTCGGTTTCATCGCTGACGAAGAAATATATATAGCCCTCTTCATGATAGAGATCTCTAACAGTTTGGAGCTGTTTCTCAAATTTTTCTCTATTGAAGACTTCGTCATCATTAAAACGAAACATATCCTTAATCATGGTGTCGGTAAATCTATTATTTCCTGTTACAAAAACATCACCAAAATAATAGGAATTTCCTTCAAATAAATAAATATCGATTATGAATCGCTCATCTTCAAGGCGCTTTTCCCAGGATAGAATTCGAGAATCGATGAACCCTTTTTTGTTATAATAATCAATGATTCTATCAAGGTCTTCATCAAATTTTTCCTGTTCAAATTTACCAGAGCGAAAGAGGCTTCTTTTCTTAGTTTTCATCTTACCAAGTAGTTTCTTTGATGTAATATCTTTGTTTCCAAAGATGTTGATTTTTCCAATTACCACTTTATTACCTTCAGAAATATTTATGGTTAGATCAATCAAATTGTTTCCTCGATTCTGTGATACAAATTCAACATCTGCAAGATGATAGCCTTTTTCTTTATACTGTTCTTTGATATTTTTCTTGATATCTCGTGCCAGGAAGGGTGACCAATAACTTCCGTTGCGGAGATTTAAGGTTTTTTGCAGTTTCTCTGTATTGATTTTTTCGTTACCATTAAATGTGAGTGATTGAACGATTGGATATTCAATAATCTTCATATGAACGATAACGCCTTGAGGCTCAATAGTTGTGGTTATGTTGATATTGTCAAAAACGCCCAATTGATAAAGGTCTTTTAAGGATTTGGATACTTTGTCATTTTGAAGAAGATCTCCAACCTGGAAACTGGTGAGTGATTGGATCAACTCCGTTTCAATGTTCACATTGCCTGTTATCTGAATATCAAGGATTAATTTCCCCAGAGATTCCTGATTTTGTCCAAATAAAAGACTAGAGAATAACAATGTTGTTAGCAGTGCTGTAATAAACAATCTTCTGATCATTTGACCTCCGAATTTTTTCTTGTCCAATGGATGTGTTATCGAATTTTAAGCGATAACAATTTTATCCATGAGTTTTTATAAAAATGACCCATTATAAGTCAATAATTATTTCTGAGGCAATACCAGGTATAGCTTGAAGTGAGGAGATAGGGGGAGTGTTACGGGGGATAAATTTAATCGATCACTTTGTCTAATTCGCTTTTCTGGAGTGAGTGTGATCCAATAAAATAAAACAACGTTCTAGCAGGATTGATTAAGGTGATTGGTGGCAATGTGTTATGTCAACCTAAGCATATCAATGCTAAACATTTATCTTCATCTAACCTTATATTTATAATGAGATTATGAACTTTATATCATATCGAAAGATATAGCCTGATTTTTTTGATTTCAATCTATTATAATACTATCGCGTTTAATTTAAATAATAAATGTTTTGTCGAGGTTAAATAGGGTTAGCGTATTAGAAAGAAAAAATCGTTAAACGTAAAACAATAAATAGTTAGCAAATACTGCTTGACAGATATACGATGCCGAAATTCTCTGATTTATAAATAGTTAAAACAGAAGATATCTGGAGCTGACGAAATGTCAGCAATTTTTTTAGCTTGATTTGACACCACTGCGAAACAGTGGTTTAGTTGTTTTAAGGATAGTATGTTATGAATAGTATAGTGAAAAGAATTGAAGAAATTGCTCGGGAAGCATGTAAAGAGGAGTCCTTATCTCTTTATGGTGTAGAGATGAAAAGTGCATCCAAGGGTCTTATTGTGATAATATATATCACGAAGATCAGTGGTGTAACCGTTGAGGATTGCAGATCTGTAAGCAGATTTGTAAGCAATGTGTTGGATACCGAGGATTTAATAGCTTCGAAATATTATCTTGAGGTTTCTTCACCAGGATTAGAGCGCGAGTTAAAATTCAAATCTCATTATGTTAGTGCTATTGGTGAAATTCTGAAAATAACCTGGCATAATGATGAGGGTAAAAATGTTAGTTTAAAGGGTGAACTGCTCGAGGTTTTACCAGATTCTATAAAAATAGATCTGGGAAAAGAGGTTAAGGAAATACAGCTTTCATCAATAAAGAAAGCAAAAACATTTTTTGATTATAAGAGGAAATAGAGAGGGTTCAATGAGTTCAAATTTAATGGCATCATTAGCAGAATTGGCAAACTTGAAACAGTTGAATAAAACTAAATTATCAGAAATTATCAAAGATGGTTTACAGCATGCAATATCAAAGAAACTAACTCTTGATAATGAATTGGAGATAGTGACAGATTTTGAAACAAACAGAATTATCGCGAGATTTAAGCGTATAGTAGTGGAACGCGATATGTCTTTGGGAGAGATATCACTGAGAGAGGCACAGGAGCTTAATCCTGGCTTGGAACTTGGTGATAAGATCCAGGCAGAAATGTCAATCTCTGATTTTGAACCTAAGGTTATCAGAAATGCAAGAAAAGCAATTTTAGAGCGAATAAAATTGTTGGAAGAAGATCGGATTATGTTTGATTACGAGAATCAGAAAAATCAGATTATATCTGGTAAAATCAGAAAGGAAGATTATAACGGTTACGTTGTTGATATTGGTTACACGGATGCTCTTCTTCCCAAAGAAGAACAAATTGAAGATGAATATTTCAGACCTGGTGATATGGTTCGTGCCTTCGTTGTTAATATTCGTAAACGTAGAAACGATGTTGTTGTTATTCTTTCCAGAACTCGTCCTGAATTTGTGAAGAAACTCTTTGAGCAAGAAGTTCCTGAGATTGAAGATAAACGTATTGAGGTTAAGAAGATAGTACGTGAACCTGGTATTCGTACCAAGGTTTCTGTTCATTCGATTGATAAAACTATTGATGCAACAGCTGCCTGTCTTGGACCAAAGGGTGTAAGAATCGAACAGATAAGGAATGAGCTAAATGGTGAACTGGTGGATATAGTCTTATGGGATAGTTCTCCAGAACAACTAATTGCTAATGCTGTCGGTCCGGATCTTGTGGAAAAAGTATATCTGGCTGATAGAGGGAATTTTGCCAGAATTATTGTATCGGATAAAAATAAAAATCTCGCCATTGGCAAAAGTGGTAAAAATGTAAAATTAGCTGCAAAGCTGACGGATTATAAACTTGATATTTATACCGAAGATGAGTTCGAAGAGAAGATCTCTCAAGAACGCAGAATCACAAGTCATCTCAGTGATTTAGATGGCGTTACCTCTAAGGTGGCAGAGGTTCTTAAAGAGCATGGTTATACCTCTGTTCAGGATATCTTTGAAGCTACTTTAGAAGAGTTGACTCATCTTGAAGGTGTGGGACAAAAAACTGCTCAGAAAATCAAGGAATCGGCTAAATATTTCTAATGCCGAACAGGAATTCTCATGTCGGGCATTTACCAGAGCGAACTTGTGTTATATGCCGGACTAAGAAGCTGAAGTCTGCGTTGCTGAGATTTGTATTAATAGATGGGGATATAGTCTTTGATTGCAAACAGGTTCTCAATAAACGAGGTTATTATGTTTGTTTTGAAAAAGAATGTATATTGAAATTAGAAAAGTGGTTAAAAAAGAAAAGAAAGAAAGTGAGACGATGATAACAAAAATCTTGAACCTGATTCACATGGCACGAAAGGCCGGGAAAGTTGTTTTTGGATATGATGCCACGATGCGATCATGTCAAAGTAATGGTTGTAAATTGCTTATTTGTGCAGAAGATTTGGCATCCAAACAGGTTAAAAGATTGCAAACAGTGGTTGATGACTTTGATATTAAAATGATACAGTTGGGGAAAAAGGAAGAGTTCGGAAGAGAATTCAAACTGCGGGATGTTGGTATTATCAGCATTGAAGATAGTAATTTCGCCAAGGGAATCTTGAAGTTAGTCAATAAATAGGGGGATAAATGCCAATTAGAGTTCATGAACTTGCAAAAGAATTTAAGATTTCTACAGCAGCTTTAAAAAAGCATCTTAAGGATATGGGTGTTGAGGTAAAAAGCCATATGAGTCCTGTTGAGGATGCGATTGCAAATAGAATCAGGGCAAAATTTAAGCAGGAACAGGAATCTGTTAAACAACGCCAGAGAGATAGAAATAATTTACATAAGAAAATTATTCTATCAAATAAACCTGTAGCTAAAAAAGCTGGAAAACCTCAACCAACTTCAAAACCTGCTGAACATGCCAAACGCGATAATAAACAAAAATCTAATGATATCCCAATGTTTGTTGAAAAGAAGATCAAGAAAACACCACCACAGCAATCACAGGGAAATAGGCAACAAAATAGAGAACGACCATCCTACAAACCAAGAACTTCAGGTCCTAACAGACCATCAAACAGGCCTAAAACATTCAATAAACCAAAACCGGATTTCAATAAAAAGAAATTTGATGATGAAAAATTGAAGAATGATGCTGTTAAGCCAATTAAAGATGTTCCAAAATTTAAAGATGAAAAGGTTAAGGATAAGAAGAAATACGAAGATAAGCAAAAGCACATCAAAGCTAAGGTAAAACATCTTAAACAGAGAAAGGGTAAAAAACGTTTTGAACCTTCTGAGTTAGATGAAGCCACAATCAGCAAAAACATCAAGAAAACTCTTACCAAAGTTACGAAGAAAAAGAAATATAAAAAAGAAGATAAATCAAATGAACCATTAACTTCAAAAATTATTATCAGTGAATTTACTTCAGTAAGTGAATTGGCAAAATTGATGAGTATATCGGCAACAGATATAATCGGGCGTTTTTTCAAAATGGGGCAGATGGTTACAATTAATCAGCGTCTAGATAAAGAATCCCTGGAAATGATTTGTATGGAATACGATTTCGATGTTGAATTCCAGGAAGAGTATGGTACTGATATATTAGAGGAACAGGTTGAAGAGGTTCAAGAAGAAGATTTGGTTGGGCGTCCTCCTGTTGTAACGATTATGGGTCATGTTGACCATGGTAAAACAGCGATACTGGACTTTATTCGAGAAGCCAATGTAGTAGCAGGAGAAGCTGGAGGTATTACTCAGCATATTGGTGCATATCAAATTATCAAGAATGATAAGGCGATTACTTTTATCGATACACCTGGTCACGAAGCTTTTACTGCTATGCGTGCCAGAGGAGCAAATGTAACTGATATAGCCGTTATTGTGGTGTCTGCTGCCGAGGGTGTAAAGAAACAAACCATCGAAGCAATTGATCATGCTAAAGCGGCGGGTGTGCAGATTATTGTCGCAATGAATAAAATAGATTTGAAAGATGCTAATATAGATAAAACAATTGCTGAGGTAATGGCCCAGAATTTACTGCTGGAAGGTTATGGTGGTGATGTCCTATGGATTCCATGTTCTGCCAAAACAGGTGAAGGTATAGATGAACTTATAGAAACAATTATCCTTGCCAGTGATATGCTTGAGTTAAAAGCATCGGAAAATATTGCTGCTAAAGGTATTGTGATAGAATCTCAAAAAGATCCACGTATGGGAACAATTGCAACTATATTGCTTCAGGGTGGTGTTTTAAGAAAAGGTGATAACATTGTCTGTGGAGCTACCTATGGTCGGATTAGAAAAATGGAAGATGAACGTGGACAAGAGATCGAGATTCTCAAACCTTCGGGTGTAGCCAGACTTTTCGGTATCAATGATGTACCAAAAGCTGGTGATATTCTTAATAATGTAGAAAGCGATAAAATTGCGCGTCAGATTAGTGCTGAGCGTACCCATATACGTAAAGAGAGAGAAAAATATCAATCCAAGACAAATCTTGATAACCTGTTCCAGAGAATCAAAGAAGATAATATGAATGAGATCAAACTTATTGTCAAAGCTGATACAGATGGTTCGGTAGAAGCGCTTTGTGATTCATTTCAGAAATTAGGAACAGATGAGATTCTGGTTAATGTGATTCGTCGTGGTGTAGGTGGTATTAATGAAGCAGATGTTTCACTGGCTTCTGCATCAGATGGTATTATTATCGGGTTCCATGTGCGTGCTAACAGTGCTGCTAAAAAATTGGCTGAAGATGAAAATGTAGAGATCAAACTTTATCAGATTATCTATGAAGCTATTGAAGATCTTCAAAAAGCTATGTTGGGTATGTTGGCACCTGAACAGGTAGAAGTCTATCGTGGAACCGCACTTGTAAAACAGGTATTCAAAATCAAAAAAGTTGGTGTTATTGCCGGATGTTATGTTGAAAAAGGTTCTATGACCAATGAAGGTATGGTAAGGGTTTATCGTAATGATATTATGATTCACGAAGGTAAACTTGCATCTCTCAAACACTATGCTAATGAAGTTAAAGAAGTGAAAGCAGGTTCTGAATGTGGTATTGGTATCGAAGATTATAATGATATCAAAGAAGGTGATCACATTGAAAACTATGTTATTCAAGAGGTTGCTAGAAAACTGTAGGAGTTGTTATGGCAAGTATTAGGGTTCAACGTCTTGAAAAGGAGCTGTTTAAGCTGATCACAAATGTTGTGAATTTTAAATTGAGAGATAGAAAATTGAGCTTTGTTACTATAACTCAAATAAAATTATCTCAAGATTTTGCTCATGCTAAAATATATTTTACTCATATGAGTGATTTTAAACATGATGATGTTTTACGAGCTTTGCAGAGAAGCTCAGGATTCATCAAACGCGAAATTGCATCACATAAATTCATGAGGGTTATACCAGAACTTAATTTTATGTATGATAAGGAAGCTGAAAAAATTCGTAGATTGGATGATATCTTTACAAAAATTCATAACGAGTCCAATAGTGATTCTGATGAGGTAGAATAACCTATGGAACAGATGACATTTTCTTCATTTAGAGCTGAACTGTATGAACGGATTTCCCGGCCTGTTAAAGCAGCGATTATTACCCATGTAAATCCGGATGGAGATGGCTTCGCAGCTGCTTTAGCATTGCAGGAAATTATGCTGGCCAGAGACACAGAAGCTGATATTGTCCTTGAGGAACCAATCTCCGATCAATATGATTTTTTGTCTGGTAAAGAACGTTCGATAGTTTTCGATAAAAAGCTCAATTATGATCTGGTTATTGTATTGGATTGTCATGAGAAAAAACGATTAGGTGTTTGTGCTGATTTATTATATCAGGATCAATATATATTTGTTTTGGATCATCATGAAGAACAGGAAAGTATTCCATGCCATGCCAAACTGATTAATCCTGAATATGTTTCTGTAGGAACCATGATTTATGAGATGTTCCGCTTGGATATCTTAAAAATGAATGCAGAGTCAAGACGCTATATCGCCAGGGCAATATATACTACGATTTTAAATGATACAGATAATTATCTCAATGCTAATGTTGATAAGAAGACCTTTATTATCGCTGCAGAACTGATGGATTGGGGTATGAAACCGGGTAAAATAGTTGAATCCTTTCTGATGCGTAAAAGCCTTAGTAAGGTTAAACTTGTTGGTGAAGTTTTAGCTGGGATAGATACCCGTTTTGATGATAAAATTCTCTTTATGGTATCAACAAGATCAATGTTGGAAGCCAATGGCTTAGATCAAAGAGCGAATGATAAAATGACTGGCTGGATCAAAGGAACAGAGGGTGTTGAGGTAATTGTATTTCTGCAGGAAGATTCTGATCAACATTACAAAATCAGTTTGAGATCAAATGTTATTAATGTAAATAAAATTGCTGTTAAACATGGTGGAGGTGGACATATCAAAGCCTCGGGTTGTTCCATGTCCGGTAGTTTGGATACAATAAAGGAACAGCTTTATTTGGATATTCTTGAGCAATACAAATGAAGAATTACGGCATTTTCCTGATTGATAAACCAATTGGGATGTCTTCATTTAGTGTTATCAGGAAACTCAGACGTGTTACAGGTATAAGAAAAATGGGGCATACTGGGACTTTGGATCCTTTTGCCAGCGGTGTCCTACCAATTCTATTTGGCAAGGCAACCCGATTATCCAACCTCTTTCTCTCCAGTAGTAAGACCTATCTCGTGCGAATGAAATTTGGTGAGAAAACCTCAACTGGGGATACCGAAGGGGATATCGTGGACACTTCTGATAATATTCCGCAGTCAATTGAAGATATCCAAATGTATATAGAACAGATTATGGCGATCAAAGAACAGATACCTCCTGCCTATTCAGCTATAAAAATCAATGGGAAAAAAGCCTATGAACTTGCCCGTTCCGGTAAGAAGGTTACGCTTAACCCTCGCCCTATGACGATTCATTCTTTTGAGCTAGTCAATTACGAAGCACCCTTTCTAACCTATGAGACAACCGTGAGTAAGGGTACTTATATAAGGCGATTATCAGAGGATATAGCTCAACTTTTAGATTCGGTTGGCATGACTGATAGTCTGAGACGACTACGTTCGGGATCAATTGATATAGGACAGACAGTAAAGCTCGACGATATTACGGCGGATAACTGGACTCAAAAAACAGCATCTATCACTGATTTATTGAAGAATGATTTTAATACCCTGAAGCTGAGTGATGAGGAAATAGATAGATTCAAACATGGTATGAGAATTAAGATTGATATGGATGACCAGCAGTTGATGTTGATCGATGATGGTGGTGTTTGTCTGGGATTTGGTGTGATAGAAACAGAGGTTTTAAAACCAAAAATGGTATTGATATGACATTCTTAGGAAGACAAAATTGTGGATATCACAATCCCGTAATTGCAATGGGTACATTTGATGGCGTTCATCTGGGTCATCAAAAATTGATCAGAAAACTGGTTGAGACTGCCCGGAAGAAGGATAAGAAAGCAGTAGTTATAACCTATGTCACACATCCCCTGGAGACGATTCATCGGAAAACCTTTCCCTATTTGCTTACGGAACAAATCAAAAAAGAGGAACTTCTCAAATCTCTCGGTGTTGATTGTGTGCTTTTCCTGAATTTTTCTCAGGAAATGGCGGCAATGGATCCTGATGACTTTATTAATAAAATCATTAAAGGAGAGTTGGCAGCGCGAGACATTATTGTTGGATATGATACCCATTTCGGTTGTAACCGAACAGGTAACTATGATTATTTGCAACGCAATAGCAATCGACTGGATATTGATGTTCAACTGGTAGATCCTTATAAAATCGATAATCGAATTGTCAGTAGCAGCCTTATCCGCGATTTTGTAAGAGAAGGGAATATGACTATTGTGGAAGATTTTTTAGGACGACAATATTCCCTGCTGGGATCTGTGGTAAGTGGGAAGAAGATTGGACGAACCATAGGGTTTCCCACTATCAATACAAAACCTGTTGATGATAAGAAATTGATACCCGAGATAGGAGTCTATTTCACGAAAGTGCTGATAGATGGTAGCCTTTATGAAAGCGTTACTAATATTGGATACAGTCCAACACTTAAGAATGTAACACATCGAGAGATTGAGTCATTTTTACTGGATTTTGATGGCGATCTTTATGGTTCAGAAGTGGAGATATTTTTCTGTAAACGATTAAGAGACGAGCTATATTTTTCCACGAAAGAAGAGTTGATTACACGTATAGATACTGATGTTGCAGAAGCAAAAGAATATTTCAATCTAACTTAAATCAGGAGGTATTGGATGTCTGGCTTTTTTTGTACTGAATGTGGTGCTGAAACGATAAAGTGGTCAGGAAAATGTCCAGCATGTGGTGCCTGGAATACGTTAAAGGAATCAACAAGGGTTGTTGGTAAAAAAAAGAAATCTAAACAAGGTGTAGTTGATTTTAGCCCTGTTGCAAAACCTATTCCTGAGAAAATAAAGAACATTTCAGTAGAGCAGAAGTCACGAATTCATACATCAATTGGTGAGTTTGATGTAACCCTGGGTGGAGGTATTGTAGCAGGTTCCGTAGTATTAATTGGTGGAGAACCCGGGATTGGTAAATCAACTCTTTTGTTACAGATAGCAGATCTGGTTGCCCGTCAGGGCTTAAAGGTGATCTATGTCTCGGGAGAGGAGAGTAAACAGCAGATAAAAATGAGAAGTGATCGTCTTGGCTGTAATTCTGATGATCTCTATCTCTATTGTCACACCATTACCGAAGAGATCATCCAGGAGATGTATGAAGAACAGCCGCAATTAGTGGTTATTGATTCCATTCAATCGGTATATCTTCAGGATCTGGATAGCTCTGCAGGCAGCGTTTCACAATTGAGAGAATCATCAGCACTGTTGACGCGTTTTGCCAAACAGACGGGTTGCCCGGTTTTTATTATTGGACATGTAACCAAAGAGGGTGTTGTTGCAGGACCCAAAATTATTGAGCACATGGTTGATACCGTTCTCTATTTTGAAGGTTCAAAACAGAATCAGTACAAAGTATTAAGAGCTACTAAGAATCGCTTTGGTTCTACTAACGAAATCGGTATCTTTGAGATGCAAGCCGAGGGTTTGCAGGAAATTCCAAATCCTTCACAGTACTTTCTTGGTGGTGAGAACGATCAGATTGGTTGTGCTACCGGTTGTGTTATTGAAGGTAGCAGGGCTTTTATGGTTGAGGTTCAAAGTCTTGTTTCACCAACTGGATATGGTTATTCTCAACGGGTAGCAATTGGTTTTGATCAAAAGAAACTGGCCCTTCTTATTGCTTTGATGGAAAAGAATCTTCAGCTCAATCTAAAGCAGAATGATGTTTTTGTAAATCTGTCTGGTGGTATGAAAGTTGTAGAACCATCCCTGGATCTATCTGTTATTGCAGCAGCTGTTTCAAGTTTTAAAAATCAACCTATAACGGCAGGCACTGCTCTAATAGGTGAGGTTGGACTTAACGGTGAGATTCGCCCTGTTTCGCAGATAGATAAACGGCTGAAAGAAGCCCGAAAGCTTGGATATTCCAAATTGGTAGTCTCTGATTCATATAAAGGCAAGGGCAAAGATCTCGTTAAGATACGAGATATACGGTTGTTACCGGCGATGTTGTTTTAATCTTAGGATATAAAGAAAAAGTAACCACAAAGAATGTAATTCTCTTAGAATACAATTAAAAATGTAAAATGTAAAATGTAAAATTGAAAAATGCCACGAAGACACCAGGCTCCGTAAGACTACGCCCCGGCAGGCCAAGACACAAAAAGATACGAAGGGATAAGACAAAAGGTGCGCTGCGAAGAGCGAGGGGTGAAGAGGCTGAGAGAGGGAGAGATCTTAAAATTTTGGGATATCAACTCTCAAAATCTTTTACTTAACTGGGAACTAATCCCCCTTTAATTCCCCCTTAACATCAAGGGGGATATAT
>CAYYLA010000058.1:0-12563 GCA_964441785.1 uncultured Candidatus Cloacimonadota bacterium
AAGAAGTATGAATTCATTGTAAATGCTTCACCTTATCCATTATCATTAATAAATCGAGATTACAAATTCGAAGCAATAAATCAGGCTTATTGTAATTTCTATGGTATTGAACATTGTAATCTTATCAATCAACCATTGATAAAGGTCTGGGGTGAGAAGTTCGAAAATACTATAAAAAAATACCTTGATAGATGTTTCATGGGCGAGACGTTTAATATAAAAGATTGGATTATATCACCTTCTTCCAACAATACCAGGTTTATGGAAGTCTCTTTTACTCCCTATTATAATGAAAATTCTGAAATCACCCATGTGGTTGTAGCTAATCATGATATCACTGAGCTGAAGTTAGCTCAAGATAGGATTAAAGAGAGCGAGAAAAAATTCAGATTTCTTGCGGATAATTCCATCGATGTCTTATGGCAATTAGACAGGAAATTTAACTTCATCTATGCCAGCCCTTCTGTTTATGAAATTCTTGGATACAAAAGCGATGAAGTAATAAATATTAACTATAGATCCCTCTGTTCTGAATCAGAATATTATCGCTTTCTCAGTTATACTCAACGAAGCTTTTCCGATATTAAAAAAACCAATTTAACTACACTTGAGACCGTTTTATATCATAAAAATGGTGGAAAAATTCCCATCGAAATTAACTCCAAGGTTCTGCTAAATGATGATGACGAAATCATCGGACTTCAAGGTGCTTTCCGTGATATCAGAACCCGGAAAAGCCATGAAACCCAAATCCAAAAACTCAATACGGCTGTTGTCCAAAGCCCGACTTCTATTATGATTACAGACCTGGAAGGAAACATTGAATATGTAAATCCTGAATTTACAAATATAACTGGTTACTCCTTTGCTGAAGTACTTGGTAAAAATCCAAGGATTTTGAAAAGTAATAAAACCTCCGAAAAAGAATACAATGAACTTTGGAAAGCAATTACAAGTGGAGAAACCTGGGAAGGTGAATTCCAGAACGTGAAAAAAGATGGTACTCTCTATTGGGAATCAGCAAGAATCTCTCCCATTAGAAATAGAGAAGGTGAGATAACAAATTATCTTGGAGTTAAACAAAATATCACCCCACGAAAATTAGCTGAATTTGCCTTAAAAGAAAGTGAATTAAAGTTGAGAACCGTCCTCGATTACTCACCAATTGCAATATTGCAGTATGATTTCTCTGCTGTTCATAAATATATCAGCAAGTTAAGAAAAGAAAAAATTAGTGGAGAAGACCTTGCAAAGAAACCCAAATATATTCTCAATGCACTAAAATTGTTAAAATTGGAAGGCATTAACAGAGCAACAATCGATCTGTTTGAAATTAACACAATACAAGATCTTATAAATCATAGATATCAAACCTTTACCAAAGATGCATTATACAAAATAGCCTTTGGTCTGGCAGAAATAGCGACCAAAAAGATTACTTCTTACGAATTCACAACTACCCTGAAATCTTTTAAAGACACCAAGAAAATCTGCTTGATCCGTTTAGCTGCTACCCCGAATCATGAACAGGATTATAAACTTGTAATAGCAACTATTCTGGATATAACCAAACGCGAAGAAGCCAGAAGAGAATTAGCAGAATCTCTTAAAGAAAAAGATATCATGCTCAAAGAAATCCATCATCGTGTTAAAAATAATCTTCAAATTATCTCCAGCATACTCAACATGCAACGCAGAAACATTGCAAATGAAGAAACGATAAGATTATTATCCGATAGCATAAGTAGGGTTAGATCCGTGTCTCTGTTTAATGATAATATGTATCCTTTAGAAAGCCTGGAAGCCCTTGATACTAACATTTATGTGAAAAAATTGTATAGTTTCCTTATCTCCAGCATGAATTACAGTCATAAGAATATTGAATTATCAACCAATATTCAACATATCAATATTGATCTTGATCGCTCGGTTTCTCTTGGACTTATCATTAATGAAGTGCTTTCTAATTGTTTAAAGCATGCCTTTGATGATAATCAGGGAAAAATTGATATAACCTTTGAAGAGAATAATAACAAATATCTCCTTACTATAAAAGATAACGGAAAAGGATTTTCTAATAACGTTGATCTGGATAACCCTAAAAGTCTTGGTTTACAATTGATAAAAGCGCTGAGTTTACAATTGAAAGCCACCTCAAGATTCTCTTACAACAACGGCACTAGTTATACTCTGGAATTCAATATAGACAGATAATTCATTAATCTTGACACTGATATTGATATTGTTTTTTTTAACAAAAAAAAATTTGTGAGATTTTATGAAAAAAAATATTTGGTTGTACTACATTATAGGTATACTTATTCTTTCCCCTATTTCAATTTCTGCTGTTGAAACAAATCTGAATCTTGAAGAACACGATACATATTATGTTTTAGATTTTTCTTTAGGTGATTTTCAACAGATTGAACAGCATCATGGCAATTTGAAGTTAACAGATATTACAATTTCCAAACAACCAAGAACCTTTGATAAAGGAAATCCTGCTTTACCTTTTTTCACCTATAGCTTAATAATTCCTTTTGATTCTAAAGAGATAGCATTCGAAATACTTCAATCTGACGAATCCTACCTATCCTTAACTCCCACTCCATCAAAAGGTATCCTTCCCAGAACTATCAATCCCGAAGATATTGACTATGAATTCTCTGATGTCTACAACAATGATAAACTCTACCCGGAAATCCCGGTTGAACTGTCTGAACCTTATATCCTGAGAGATTTCCGCGGAATTACAGTTAAAATTACTCCCTTCGCATATAATGGAAAGAAGAAATCCTTAACTGTTTTTAATCATTTGAGAATAAAAATCTCAACCGATAATCAATCTATAGCTAAAACACCATTTAGAGATAGAATTCCAAGTGACTTTGCTGCTCTTTATGATAATCATTTTATAAATTACGATAATTCTCGCTATACAAGTTTGGATGAATCCGGCAGAATGATTGTCATTACATATCCAAACTTCGCTGATGAAATCCAACCCCTGGTGGACTGGAAGAATAGTAAAGGACAGATTACCGAGCTATATACACTTAATGAAACAGGTACTACAACTACTGCAATTAAGAATTTTATTCAGGATAAATATGAATCTGATGATGGATTGACATACGTCCTTCTTGTCGGTGATATCCATCAGGTTCCTTCCTTTACCAGCAGCATAAGTCATACAGGACTCTCTGATCCGATGTATACTCAACTTTCGGGGACTGATTACTATCCCGAAATCTTCATTGGTAGATTCTCCGCAGAAACCGAAGCCCAAGTCACCACCCAGGTTGAGAAAACAATCTTTTACGAACGTGATCTAATAACCGCAGATTGGCCAGCTAAAGGTATTGGCGTAGCTTCCAACCAAGGTACTGGTGATGATAACGAATATGATTATCAACATATCCGTAATATTAGAACAGATCTTATGAACTATACCTATACCCTGGTTGATGAACTTTATGATGGTTCTCAAGGCGGTGAAGATGCTTCTACCTGGCCAAGTAGCAATGATGTAGCAGCAAGCATTAATGAAGGTAGGGGTATTGCAACCTATTGTGGCCATGGATCATCATATTCCTGGGGTTCCTCCAGTTTTTCTACTTCTAATGTAAATAATCTGACAAATGACTATATGCTTCCTTTTATTATATCGGTTGCCTGTGTTAATGGCGAGTTCGACAGTTATTATCCCTGTTTTGCCGAAGCCTGGTTAAGAGCTACACATAATGGAAATCCTAGTGGAGCTGTTGCATTTTATGGCTCGTCGGTAAACCAATCATGGGATCCACCTATGGCTGCTCAGGATGAATGTATTGATCTTCTTGTCGCAGATGATAAACAAACCTTTGGAGGTATCTGCTTCAATGGATCTTGCCTGATGATGGATGAATACGGCTCTTACTCTGGAGCTGATATGTTTAATACCTGGCATGTTTTTGGAGATCCATCCCTGGTTTTACGAACAATGACACCCCAGAATCTTGTATTGACATCTCCCTCTTCTATCCAACCTGATGATGCAGAATTTACAGTCTCATCATCTGTAGCTAATGTCAAAATCTGTATTGTTGATTCCGAATATAACATCCTGTTTAACGGCTCTACAGGTTCAACCGGTAACGTAGTAGTCCCTGCAACAGATTTTCCTGATACAGAGCAAACACTTACAGTTACTGCTACTAAATATAATCATCAAACCCAGATAAATACAATAGAAATAGAAGAAGATACTGGTAGTCTCAACCCTCCTGAAAATGTTGAAATATCCCTAGATAACACATCTATGACTATATCCTGGGATGCTGTTTCAGGTGCTAACTCCTACAAGATTTTCTTCTCAACTAATCCTGATGATGGCTTCACTCTTATGGAAACAGTTCCTGCCTCTACTACGTCTAAAATATACCCAATGGATACAGCTCGAGGTTTCTATAATATTGTTGCTTCCGAAGATTTACCTGAATAGTACTAAGAGAAATTGATTCGTTCTACCTCGGGAAGATGAAATTCGATTGCAACCACAATTAGAGGTAGAAGTAATTTAAATTTTTCTAACTTTGCAAAATCTTTTTCCGTGGTTAAGATAACATCAGCTTTACGTCGATATTTAGCAAGAGCTGTTTTTAGATTCTCTTCGGTATAATTAAAATGATCACCAAAAATCAGATGATCTTCAAAGGTTAATCCAACCTCTCTAACTGTAAACTCAAAGGATGAAGGAAATCCGATACCAGACAATAAGATAATTCTCTTTTTTTTCAATATTGAAATTGCAACATTATTATGCTGGTTATCATAAAAGTTACTTACCCGATAAAACCCCTGTAAAATAGGAATTTTATAGCTGTTCAGTTTGGATGGAATTACGCCATTGCCATTAAAAATAACATAATCTGCGTATTTAAGGGCAGATAAGGATTCTCTTAAAATTCCTGCTGGCAAAACAAAACCATTGCCATATCCACCATTACTGTTAAATACAATAATATCAATATCATGATAGACCTTAAGATGCTGAAAAGAATCATCCAGAATAATAAAATCGAGATCAGGAAATCTATTCTCCAGTATTGTGATATTCTCTCTTCTCCTGCGACCAGCAATTACCGGAATCCCCCGTAATCTTTTTGCCAGAAGATAAGCTTCATCACCTGCTTTTTCGGCATGATCAAAGACTTCATTTTCATCTGAAATAAGACTACCCACGTCCTCAAAATCACCCTTATAACCTCGATGTGAAACAGCAACGTTAAATCCAGCTTTGCTTAGATGAGTTGCAAGAAATATTGTGACAGGTGTTTTCCCGCTTCCTCCGCTCACAATATTGCCAACACTGATAATTTTGCACCGACTTTTGTATTGCTTTTTCCTGTCTTGATAGGTTAAGCGTCTATATTTTTGAATATTAGAAAAGATTATAGATAAAGGATAAAACAGATATGAAATAATAGTTTTTTCATAGAGATTTTTCTTGATAAAACGTTGCAATAATGAAGATGACATCAAAATTCAATCCCTTCTCTGGCATTTATTCCCTTTGTATAATAGTGTTTTACTTCCTTCATTTCTGTAACCAGATCTGCTCTGTCTATCAACTCTTGAGAAGCATATCTGCCAGTCATTACAATTTCCGAATTGGTATTTATATCCAAAAGACTTAATTGTTTTTCCAGCGATAATAATTTCCATGATACCGCAACATTAATTTCATCAATCACTATTAATGCATACCTGCCACTTTTTATTACCTCTTCTGCTTTGAGAAGAGCTCGTTCAGCCTCTGCAAAATCTATCTCCGCAGGATTTTCAGGATCAATCAGATCAGGTGTTCCAAATTGAAAGATATCAAGATTATCAATTTTGGATAAAAACTGTATCTCGCCATAAGTAAAATTTTTCTTCATAAATTGGATTAAGCAAACCTTGTTGCTACGCCCCAGTGATCTGATAATCAAACCTAATGATGCCGTTGTTTTACCTTTACCATTACCAGTATAAACTTGTATCATCTTCTCTCCTATAAATCAATCATAACAGGTGATTCAAAGCTAAAATTCAATTGACAGTAAAAATCGAGCCTTGTTTCATTGTAAAGAATTTATTTAAAGGAAATCATATAATGAATAAAAAGAAATTCGATGTCGGGCCTTATCTATATTTGCTTCCCGCATTAGTGATTATCATTGTGTTTAGACTTATTCCAATCCTGCTCTCATTTATTGTTAGTTTCTTCGATTGGTCTATTACAGGTGTTGGTGATTTCATTGGAATAGAGAATTATACCCGCCTGTTTCATGATCCGGAATTCTGGCAATCAATGCTGAATACCTTTTATCTTGTAATTTTCGTCGTGCCTATCAGTCTTTTCTTCTCCCTGGTTTTTGCTAATTTTCTCAATAATATTAAATTCCTTAAGAGTTTTTTCCGATCTGTATATTTCATTCCTACTGTAACGTCAATGGTTGCGATCTCTATTGTTTGGAAACTGATATTCAACCAGCAGACTGGTTTGATGAATTTTCTTCTGGCAAAAATCGGTATTGAACCATTGGGATGGTTGGCAGAAAGTCGGGGAATTTGCCAACTGCTTTTTGGGGCTGTAGGAATTAATATTCCTGCATCCCTGGGTGGTCCATCTCTGGCCCTTTTTTCAATAATTATTGTAACGATCTGGCGTGGTCTTGGTTACAACACTATCATCTACCTGGCTGGTCTCCAGAATATTCCCAATGTCTATTACGAAGCTGCTGATATAGACGGAGCTAACAAATTTACACAGTTTTTCAAAATAACCTGGCCTCTCATCTCACCCACTACTTACTATGTTTTAATGATGACGACTATCGTAACATTCCAGGTTTTCTCTCAGATATATTTAATGACAGGTCCACCAATCGGAGGTCCACTGGGAACAACCAAAGTGATCGTCTATTTCCTCTTTGAAAAAGGATTTGGTGAGAGTAATGATCTTAGTTATGCCAGTGCAATTGCCCTTGTTTTATTCGCTATTATTCTAGCTCTAACTCTTTTACAAAAACGACTTGAAAAGAAAGTTCACTATTAGGATAAATCTATGAATTTTAAAAAAAGCTTTATATATTTGATGTTAATAATTTGTGGTTTAACTATGATTATCCCATTCCTCTGGATGGTAACAACGGCGGTAAAATCACAACTTGAAGTTAATAAGGGAAATCTGGGATTTATGCCTTATGAAAAATATCCTGTCATTCAATTAAGTGATGGTGAACACCGGGTAAAAATTATCAAAACTGAAAATGATAGTTCTTATGTTAATGTTCTCAATCAAGAAGGCAGAATTATCCAATCCTATTATAAAATTGCAACTGATAGAATAAGTAATAAAAGTAAAATTAAGTTTCATTGGGAGAATTTTGGTATCGCTTTTAGAAAAGTACCCTTTGGAAGATATTTTCTTAATACGATTTTTGTTTCATTTTCTACCGTTTTCGGGGTAATTGTAACAGGTTCTTTAGCTGCCTATGCTTTTGCCAGAATGAGATTTAAGGGACGAGAGTGGATCTTTTATCTTTTTATCTCCATGATGATGGTTCCTCAACCAGTTTATTTAATCCCATCCTATATTGTACTGAATCATCTTGGCTGGTTAAACACCTACCAGGCATTAATCGTACCCTGGATAGCAAATATTTTTACAATTTTCCTTTTAAGACAACAGTTCAAAACCATCCCGCAAGAGTTATTTGATGCAGCTGCAATCGATGGCTGTAGCCGATGGGGCATCCTTTGGAAAATCGTAATTCCTCTTTCAAAATCGGTAATCTCTACAGCTGCTATTTTTGGATTCATCAGTAGTTGGAATAGTTTTATGTGGCCCTTAGTTATGATTGATGACCCGAATCTGCGAGTGCTTCAGGTAGGATTGAGTTATTTCTCTCAGGAAGCTTCATCACAGACAACCTTACTCATGGCTGCCTCAACCTTTAGTATTTTACCCTTAATTGTACTCTTCCTGATTGCTCAAAAACAGATTATTGCCAGCTTTGCTTCAAGCGGATTAAAGGGGTAACAGAAAGTTATTGTAATTTGTAATTTTCAATTTATCTTTTTTGGTGAAATATTTAGGAGGATTTATGAGTTTGAAAATAAATGATAAAGCACCAGATTTTACGTTGATGGATCAATATAACAATGAATTTGTTTTATCAGATAATACTGGGAAAAAAATACTGTTATCTTTCCATCCTCTAGCCTGGACTTCTGTATGTAAAAAACAAATGAAAGCTCTTGATGCTAATTTTGATGTATTTGATCAGAAAAACACTATTCCAATCGGCATAAGTGTTGATCCAATCCCAACTAAAAATGCCTGGAGTAAAGATATCGGTTTAAAAAAATTGCGCATCCTGGCAGATTTCTGGCCGCATGGAAATGTAGCAAAATTGTATGATATCTTCCGAAATATTGAGGGATTCAGCGAACGAGCAAACATTCTTATTAATGAAAAAGGAATTATTGAATTCATCAAAATCTATAATCTACCCGAAGTTCCAGATATAGACGAAATTATAGCTAAATTATAAAATCAAGTGGCTGGGAATATATCCTCCCAGCCATTTCTTTATCTTCCCAAAATCAATCTAGTATACTACATAATTTTTAATCTCATGCTTTCCATAAGAATAAAACATTATTGATACAGGTAATGAATTTATTGCATCCTTAAATACCTCTAATACCGGATTTTCAGTATAAAAATGCCCTGCATCGATCAATGGAACAGAACTATCCAATACCGTGTGATAAGTGAAATCTGCTGAAACAAATACATCCGCTTTTCCTGTTACTTTTCTAAGCAAAGAGGAACCACTTCCACCACAAATTGCAACCTTACTGACAAGAAAGTCATCCTTCTTGTCAGCCTTCCATAGCTTTACAAAAGGAGCTTTCAGACTCTTTTTTACAAATGTTGTAAAAGTAGATAACTCCATCGGAGTTTCTAAATCACCAATAAAACCAAGTCCAAAACTCTCACTCTTCCTGCCCTGTGGATAAACAGCATAAGCCGGTGTTTCATAAGGATGAGACGTCTTTATCGCATTAATTACTTTTCCCAAATTAAATGAATCAACGAAAAATTCCAGTTTCCTTTCAACCACTTTTTCAAGAACCCCTGCAGTCCCCTGAAATGGGTTACTTTGCATGCCCGGCTTATATTGACCACTAACTTCATAATCACTTAAACATTCTGTGTAATCACCCACATTCCCTGCTCCATTGTTAAATACAGCATTAGCGACATCAGTCATATGACTTTTGGGAACAATAACAGAGACATGGAAAAGCTCTGCTCCAGTGGTATGATCAATGAAACGACAGTTTTTAAGATTAAGTTTTTTTGCCAGGATTGAATTAACTCCACCTTTAATATAATCGAGATTTGTATGTGCAGAGAACACGGCAATTTTATGTTCAATAAGTTTCAAAATCTTTTTATCATTTATTTTTTTTAACGCTTTAAAAATCATAGGATGGTGCGAGATAATCAAATCAACATCATTTTCCACTGCTTCTGTAACAGCACCTTCGGTAACATCAAGGGTTATTAAAACCTTTTTAACATCCCAATCCATCGATCCCACTTGAAGTCCGGGATTATCCCATTCTTCCGCTAAACCGGGATTAGCTTTATCATTAAGAATTTTAACTATTTCTTTTACCTTAATCATCAATATCCCCCTTTATTTTCATCTGCTCCATTACTTCATGATATGAAAACCCACGCCGGTACAAATAAGCAATAATTTTATCTTTTTTTATTTTATCGCTTAATGATGCATATCGTCTTAAAGCTTTTTCAATTTCTTTTTTAAGAATATCCTGTTTGCAATTATCATACATTTCATCAAGTAGGTTTAATACTTCACCTGAATTTACACCCTTCTCCCGCAATTTGTTTCGTATCTCCTGTTTACTTTTACCTTTATCTAAGAGAGATTCAACATATAACTCTGCGAAGCGGTTATCATCAAGATACTTAAGTTTTTTGACTCTGGTTATAAAGTCTTCAATTAGGACATCATCCAGATAAATGGATTTCAAGAATAATTTACATTCCCTTGTAGATCGTTCTCTATAGGAAAGATAATCTAAGAATTTACTCCAGGAATATTTTTCTATCTGTTCCTTAAGAAGCAGGAGATTATCTTCAGATATATCTTGCTGTAAAATAGTACAATCAACAAAAGCCCGGAGATCCTTCACGGGAAGGGTCCCACAGGCTTTATCATTAATTGAGATTATATATATAGTTTTAGATTTATTTTTTAGATTTATCTTCAACAGCATCATCCTTCGGATCTGCTAAACCTAAAATTTCTTTTACCTTCTGTTCCACCTCGCTGTAGATTTCCAAATTTTCATTTAAGAAGATTTTTACACGTTCTGATCCTTGACCAATTTTGATATCTCCATAGGAGAACCAAGAACCACTCTTTGCTATGATATCATTCTTTACAGCCAGATCAATAAGGATATCCAAATTAGAGATACCAAGGCCAAAGATAATTGGAAATTCTACACTTTTAAAAGGTGGAGCAAATTTGTTTTTTACAATTTTGACTCGTGTTTTATTACCTACTATCTCTTCAGCTGCTCCTACTTTTTTGATGGAACCAATACGACGCACCTCCATACGTAAAGAGGCATAGAATTTCAAGGCAACACCACCTGTGGTTGTTTCGGGATTAACATAGGCCGGAACACCAATTTTCATTCTGGTTTGATTAATAAAAATAACAGAAGTATTTGATTTATTGATGCTACCTGTAAGTTTACGAAGAGCTTGTGACATTAATCTAGCTTGAAGCCCAACATGAGAATCTCCCATGCTGCCATCTATTTCGGCTTTGGGAACTAAAGCTGCCACAGAATCGATAATAATTAGATCAATAGCATTTGAACGGACAAGAGTCTCAACTATCTCGAGAGCCTGCTCTCCTCCATCAGGTTGAGAAAGAAGGAGATTGTCGGTATCAACCCCGATGTTTCCTGCATAGATTGGATCTAAGGCATGTTCAGCATCGATAAATGCAACAATGCCATTATTCTTCTGACCCGTAAATCTCAGTGATTCGCCCTCTGGGTACTCCTCCAATACCCAAAGCAGCATTAAGATTGATTGCGCCTGTTGGTATAACATCAACCTCTGTATCAGGCTTATCGCCCAACCTCATCAATGTGCCAATACCATACTGTTTGTCCAACTGCTTTATTGCTGTTTGTAAAGCAGATTTTTTGTCTTTTCCACTCATGTTCTCTCCTTTGAAAAAATAAATTCTGCTACAGTATCATAAAGAGGTCCTTCAGGGCGCAAAATGCTACGGTAAAGTGCAGCCTCAGATACTTCCATCTTTTCCATAATTAACTCTGTAGTTAATATTTTATTTATAAAGAAATCTGGCAATCTTTTTTTTATTCTGCCTAAAGTAATATGATATTTAATACGTTTCTTTTCAAGAGGATAGCCCATTGTAATAAGTTTTTTAAAGAATCTTTTTTGCAATTTTCTAACTGATTTTTTATTAATATCAAACTCTATCCAGATTATTCTGGGAGTGCGTAATTTATTAAAATTTACTTTGAAGTTAACGCACTCTACTTGATCTATATTTTCAAATTCTTCCTCTAAATAGTCAATAATTTCTTGAAGATCATGTTCTTTTAGATTTTCAAGAAACTGTAAGGTAATATGAAAATTCTCTGGTTGAACCCACTTAATATCTTTAACGTTATATTGCTTTAACGAACCCTGGAGTTCAACAAGTTGAGATCGGACCTTATGTGGTATATTGAGAGCGAGAAAAGCTCGCATCAGCGTTTATAATTGATATCCCTCAGGAATTTTTTCCTGTTGGTTATATCAGAATCAAGCTCAATACCCCTGGGAGAAAATCCATCAATTACCCCAAGAACTCCACATCCCTGATCTGTCTCTGCTAAAATCACCTCTACAGGATTTGCTGTTGCACAAAAGATGTTTACAACCTCTCTACAGTTCTTTACAGAGGGCAACACATTGATTGGAAAAGCATTCCTCAATATAATCAAAAAAATGTGCCCGGCACCAATGCGCCTTAAGTTTTTAACAGCAATCTCAATCAATTCATTATCATTACCATCTTTTCTTACCAGGCAAGGTCCCGATGCTTCATTAAAAGCCAAACCGAATTCTATTCCAGGAAAACTATTAATAAGAGCTTCATATAAATCTTCAACTGTTTTAATAAAATGGGACATACCAAAAATAATATTACAACCTTCAGGGAAATTGATTTTTTCTGTTTTAATGTTCATAACATTCTCCAAGAGGATAAAAGATTTACTTGTCAGGAAAAATTAAAGAGACCGATAATCGGTCTCTTTCAATTATTATACAACTTTCTTAACCTTGTTAGATTTAAGGCAGTTTGTGCAAACATTAATTTTTTTAACTTTGCCATCAACTTCTGCTCTGGGAGGGATCGATTGAGGCTTCCCTGAGGAGGGGGAGAAGGAACCTCTTG
>CAYYLA010000059.1:0-12456 GCA_964441785.1 uncultured Candidatus Cloacimonadota bacterium
GGGAGATCGGCCCTAATTTGGATGGGAAACGAGTCCCGATAACTAAATCAGATAGGAAATCAGGTCCTTACCCTTACTATGGGGCATCAGGAATAGTAGATTATGTTGAAGGATATTTATTCGATGAGGATCTGTTACTTATTTCAGAGGATGGGGCAAATTTATTAGCACGATCCACACCAATAGCATTTTCTGTATCTGGCAAGGTATGGGTAAATAATCACGCTCATGTATTGCGATTTCAAAACATAGAAACCCAAAAGTATATTGAATATTATATTAATAGCATTTCCATTGAGAGATTTGTCACAGGTGCAGCACAACCCAAATTGAATCAAAAAGCACTAAACTCAATCCAGATTCCATTTCCAGAGTTTGAAGAACAAAAAGTTATTGTTGAGAAATTGATGCGAGAAAAATCTATTATTGATTCAAATTCTGAGTTGATCGAATCTTATGAGCAAAAGATCAAGGACCGTATTGCTAAGATTTGGGGTGAATAATCAATAGTGTAATTCTACCATGAGCAGTAAAGAAAGACATCTTGAATATATCAGGCAGAAAGGTTCTTTCAGTATAGATTGCAGTTTGGCTATCTTCTCCTCAGAGGAGATTGAAATATTGGAGAAGTGGGGGCACTGGTTCAAGGCACTTGTTGATGGCGAACTGGAACCATTTACTGAGTCTCAAAAGAGGTTTATAGAAGTTATAGGTGGTAGCATAGATCCATTCTCTCTTGAAGAAGTCGCATGGAATAAGTATATAAATAGGAAGATTATCGAGAAAGAATCGGGAGACAGCCTGAAAGCATCCTACATACCGGAGAATGATACATTTTATCCCAGGGAGGATATAGATAAAATGAACAGAATTAATTACGGGACTATATCGCAAATTCACCATAGGGGATTATCAGAAAAATAAGAGTTGATACTAAGATGGTTAATATCATAATAAATGCGAAAAATATCAAAGTCATTTGAGGCATGGGCAAAGAGTTTTTCTGGGTGTGATGGAGGAAATTTGAATGGTTCAATTTGGTTCAGTGGGATAGAATATGGAGGAAGCAAATTATCGGATTTTATTCCGTTGGAAGACCCTATCGATATGTCTGATGAAGATGTCAGAAAGAACTATTTCAATTATCAGTATGATAGAAAGGTAATGAAACTATATAGTTCCATAATTGGTAGAAGTGCTGGTGATTATAGGGAGGTTTTCCATTTTACTAATGCCTTTAAGAATGACTCAGATGTTTTTAAAATGAACATTTATCCACTCGCATTTAAAAATGATTGGAAAGGTAATTGGACAAAAGAGCTATATGAGAAAACAGGTTTTATTAGCAAGACCCACTATCAATCATGGTGTCAGCTTGAACGATTTCCTATTATCAAAAATTGGGTCAGGAACTACCAACCTAAAATAATCATTGCGACTGGCTTAACTTATAGCCTGGAATATCGAATGGCTTTCTGTGGAATAGAAGCTGCTTTCAAAGAACCCAGCTCAAAAGATGTCCAGGGTAAGAAAATATTTTGGATTGAAGTACCTGATTGTGAAACAATCCTATTTATAATACCATTTCTTGGCCCAGGAGGATTAATGAGAGACGATCATATCCATGATTTTGGACTGCGTATTGCTGATATTTCAGAGAATTACCACGGAGGTCTGTGGCATAGACAATATAATTAATCAATAACGAAGAAAAATGACACTTCACGAGGCCATAGTGAAACTTTTAGTTGAAAAAGGCAGGCCTATGTCAACATCAGAGATTGCTGATGAGTTGAATATAAATAAGTGGTATTCAAAAAAGGATGAATCAAACATTACCGCATTTCAAATTCATGGAAGGACACGAAACTACTCTAACCTTTTTAATCGAAATGGATCCATGGTTGAGTTAATTGATCGACCCTTTGCAGAAGTAAATCGGAAAGAAAAGAGAACAGCTTCAAAGCCAAAAGAAATGGGAGCCTCAAAACACATTATGTCTGATATAATTCTTGAGAGAACTTTGCTGGATTTATCCAGGTTTAAGGAAGCCGGAGTTATAGACGCAGTAGTTCCGTCATATCCTGGATTATATTGTATCAGAATAAAAGATTCATCAAAATTACCAGGTATTTTTGGCAGAGAACTTAAAGAAAGAGGATTGGACATAATATATATTGGGAAAGCATCCACAAGTCTGAATAGAAGGTTATTGAGTCAGGAGCTAAGGGCAAAAGGGCACGGAACCTTTTTCAGGAGTATAGGAGCAATATTAGGCTTTAAACCACCCAAGGGATCACTTGTGCATAAAAAGAACAAAAGGAACTTTAAGTTTGGAAAGGAGGATGAAATAAAAGTAATAAATTGGATAAATGAGAACTTGCTCGTGAATTGGGTTGAGTTCCAAGGGAATATTCCAGAAGTTGAATCGGAGTTAATAAAGAAATATAAGCCATTACTTAATATAGATGGAAATCCTTATGCACTTGCAGCTTTGAGAGAATTGAGAGCCGAGTGTGTCAGGATTGCAAACTTAGAAATATAAAGGAACATGGACACACAAGTGTATTACCAAATTAGCTTCACTCTTTTCGCCTACAATAATAAGGACGATATAAAACAACATATGTATAAGAAGGATGTTATGGATCCAATTCCTATTCAAGCGAGAAAGAAAGCATTTAAGGAATTTGAAGAGTACATGAATTGGTTAGCATCGATTAAACGACTTAGAAAGACTGAGGATAATTATATTTTGGTGCAACCTGATTTCATCACTGGGCCAATCAATGAAAAGAAGAAAATATATGAGGAAGTTAAGAAGCGAGAAGGCGAAGAAAAACTATTTTCGGGAATAGATGAGTTAATGGACTGGGTAGATCAATATGAAAAATTTCATGAAGAATTGAGGATTGACTTTATTTGTCCAGGTGCAACAGGTAAAGCTATTGACATCAACCAAGATCCTCTTACGATCCACAAAATAGCTTCAAGCGAGTATGATCCTGATGATCTCCTATGTTGGGGTTTGACCTTAGAGCGTGAGATATATGAAAGAAACAGCTTTTATACAGCTAATTCAATAATTGAAATAGAGTATTATGGTACAGATTATCACGATGAACCTGGAGATCCGGAGTCTGGGCATTACAGAATCCTCAAAACACCAAGAAAATGGATTTCTGAGAAACCAATAGAAGAATCTAATAGCAATATAACCCACGAAGAGATAATCCAGCGAGGAGAAGGGAAATATATTGAGTTCAAGCCAGCCTTAGTATATAATTTTACAACGGGCGAACCCGGAATAGGCGTTAAGTATAAAGTTGCACAAGCCATTGCCGCATTTCTGAATACTGACGGAGGGTTGCTTTACATAGGTGTTACAAATGATGGTGAAATCCAGGGGTTAGAGTACGATTATTCAATACTTAAGGGCAACAAAAAGGACAAAGTTAAGCTGGAATTTGATCAATTAACCAGACACTTCTTCCAGCCTTTTGTTACTAATTATATTCAAACCCAAATCATTGAGATAAAAGGAAAGGAAGTTTATGTCATAAGAATTTATCCGAGTAAGCAACCAGTATTTCTTAAAAATAAAAGAGGTGACAAAATAATAAAGGAGTTCTATCGAAGAACTGAGGCTTCATCTTTGCCAATCGAGGACATCGAAGAGATAATAAAATACGTTTTTAATAATGATAACCTAAGACCAAGAAACGATGTCTGAAAAATCAATCAAAATGGCATCAATACATCAAAGATGGCAAAGAATCTTAGATCCCAACCTTGATCCAAGATTGTTCAGGAACGCCTTTTTGTTGGCAAAGATAAAGGCAATGTCTAAAGCAATAGAAGAGAGCAGGGTGAATACTATGCTCTTAGACAATGAGGTTAATTAAAGTAAAATACTAATGAATATGATGATTCAATTATTTAACTTTAGTCTTTCCAAGAACTAATCAGTAACACGAAAAGAAGCTAAGGCAAGAAACAGAATAAATGGATTATTGATTAATTCACCCGAAATCACGTTAACAAAGCACATTGGTAGTTCAAGTAATACTTTCTTTTAAATATTTAATTATGGGATTTTTCAATAAGGCTTCTTTAGGATACAAAATGGTAAATTGTGAAGATTTAGTTGAAAAGACTCTTTCACAATTAATGAGTATAGACAATTCAAGTAGAAATACTAAGAATTTAGTAGGACTCCAAATAGATGATTCTTACAGAAACTCTATTACCAAAATCCTTAGGACACGAAAAGATATTGATCGGATGTTCTTGAAAGAAAAAGGAAACTCTTCTGCTATTCCAGCATCTGAAATGGATCGTGACTATATCCGTATTTCTGGTAAAATTATTGCTTTAATAAATTTTGCTCGTGATATGGAATCAAGATATAACATTAATCTTGTAAATGAATACTATATATAACTTAACAAAATGCCATATCACAACACTTAGAATTATTAAAATCATTTTATAGTTAACGGCTAACAAGAATTTAAATATTATGGAAAAGGATTTAAGAGATTTAATTACAAATTGTTTTACCTATCCGGCAACATTTGTTGGTTCAAGTAATCCAAATGCGCAGGAATTGAAAACACTTTATAAAAACAATAGATTTACTCTTGAAGAGATAAAGGATACAGCTGAAATGTTAATGACCAAAAGAGGAATTAAGGAATCCTTTGCTCAACCACAGATAAAATCATTTATCGACTTTATAAGAAAATAGTTATTGTTTTTGTGTGGATTATTTTGATTTAGACCTGTCAATAATTTATAAAACAACTGGTCAGGAGATGATGTATTTATATTAGACTGTTAACCCATCAAATATAGTATTATGGAAGATTTCGCAGACTCTTTAGGTAAGTCCTTTGAGCTTAGGACCAGAACCGCATTATCAATTATAGATTTGATTAAATTAAATGGTAAGCGTATAACCAATGTTCCTTATAAAATGAATCTGTCTGACTTTGAAGGTGAAATCTTTCTTCTTGCTTTTGTCCGAAGGAGTATTGACAAAATGATTGATCGTGCTTTGAAAGAAGATTTTAAACTCAGATCACTGCCTAAATGTTTGGACAATCTTTTTTTGGAATCGCTTGATAGATTCTTAGAACAAGCCGATGAAAATGTCCAAGAGGCTTTCTCAAAATTCCCTTATAATTACCCAGAAGAATTTGTGCTTAATAGAGTTGAATATTACCAAGATCTTTTGGAGATATTTTATAAGGGGAAGGATCAAATACCTGTTGGTATGTGTTTAAGTATTTTTCAAAGACCACTGCAAGAGATCGACTATATTAAAATGGATGATGGAAATCTCAAATTTACAGGTAGCTATCCTGATATTGATCTAAAAGTTATTGCAGATTTTACACATAATGTTGGCCTTTTCATTGATGATTTTCAGAGGGAGGTTGAGAGCATTATTGGGGATTATTTAGTTGAGGAGTATTCCAATAATTAATTAAAAGCAACCTTTAAACCGGATAATGATACATTTTATCCCAGGGAGTATATTGAGAAATTGAGCAGAATTAATTAAGTGATGATTTCGCAAATTCATAAAAAATGTTTGTCTGAAAAATGAAGCAGATATTTGGATAGAGTATGGAAGCAATATTGAATATTATTAAGAGCATAGATGCAGATAATGCCCAAATCAATCCTACGGAAATATATAATGAAGGTTGGATGACCAGGATCCTAACATATTACTCAATACAAGAAAAACTCAATATTGGAGAGGTTGATTTCTCACGAGTTAATAACTGGTCCTCAGAAGCACTAATTTCAAGCCCATTTGTTTATGCGAAAGAATATAGGGAAGGATACACTCATGCGGATATGGCATTAGGAGATTTTAAAGTGGAGTATGAAAAAAGAGGTAAGATTATTATACAGGATACAGCAAATTTGTTTGGGATTATTGAAGCTAAGATGGGTAGTAATTTAACCCAAGGAACAACAAAAGTAGAACGATATAACCAGGCAAGCAGAAATGTTGCTTGCATCGCATATAATACCTTAAATATTGATTGTGAGATATTTTTTGGAGTAGTTGGGCCAAAGACAAAGTTAGATAAACACGATATTTTGAATCAAATAGACCCGGATTTCATTTATATGCAAATTGAAGATAGATTCAATATGTATTCAGATGAGTTTCAGCGAAGCAATAATATGCCGGAGATGCTTAAAAGGGTACGACAATGTAAAACATGGATGATAACTTATGAGCAATGGATAGATAAATTTAAGAATAAAGAAATTAATGCAGAACTAAGTGAATTTTATAATAAAGCATTGAAATATAACAAAATATAACTACTATCTACATTATGATAGTTCCAGCAATGAGTAGCGAAGAATTAGCGAATGAGATTTTAAAGGATCACTCAATCTTGCTTAGTAAGGCAAAATATCTTACTAAAAAGGTACGAAGAGAGGCAATTAAAACAAGAAATAAGGATCTAAAAAGAATATTTGAATATAAATCAAAGCAAAAGAATGATTGGTTAATTCTGGTTGATTACAACCAGGGAGATCCCTTAATACTTCCCGTCGTATATTATTTGAGGAGAGGATTTTTAAACGCTGTTGTAATACAATCTAAGAGTAATTTCTTAGTTCATTACTCATCTCACTTCTTTGAAAGATATAATGAAAGATTCCTTAAAAATGCCGGATTATCTAACTTAGAATTACTTAAAGTTTTCTTGCCAGGTAATAACGTAGCAACATACGACATTATTCTTGATTCAGAGGAGTATAAGAATAGAGTTCTTGCAAGGTTTGAAGATGGTGTGGGTTTAGGAGAGTCTGAGAAACTAAAGAATAATAGGAAGTTCGTGTCTTTAAAAACATACATCTCATTAGAAATGATTAAGCCGTTTCAAGAAAAGCACTTTGAATCTATTTCAGGGGCTTTTACAAAGCACTGGAAAGACTTTTATGAGAAATAGTAATGATAATCCAAATAAATAGATTTTGTCAATTAAAGATAGGCTATGTTTATGAAATTAGAAGATATTGATAATTATATCAGTTGATTAATTAGAATCACAATGAGTACAATAATTGGTAAGAAAGGATTAGGCTACCTTATTCAACCAGTTGAGGATATTGGATTTATTAGCCAAGTCAGAATAGTTGGAGAGTCAATCTCGATTGATAACTCTGAACTATTAGTTTTCTTTAATCATGATAGTGAGTTATATGGTAAGTCTAATATTTTCGTTGAGTATAAAAAGTCGAGCAAAATTGAGGAGATTGATATCGAAGGAAAAAAAAGAGAATTAACTCATGCTCAGGAAGTCAATAATAAATTCTTCGGCCAGGTTAAATTCTTTGCATCTGATAAAGGATTTGGAATCATTGATAGTGCCTATGGCGAGTTCTTCATTCATGTTACCAATATCCTGAATGGTAATTTCTTAGAAGAAGAAAGTTTAGTCGCTTTTGAGAGTAATTTTGAGAAGGATAAATTCCAAGCTATTAATTGTGAAATGATAAGCAGGGTTAGTCGTTTAAATAACCAGATGGTCGATCAGTTAGAATACATGGTCAAGAATTATGGCCTTAAACCGTTCCTGGAACAAACGACTGATCAGGTGAGGGACTCGGTTCTTAAAATTATTCCAAAAGTGGTTAATAATGAAGAGTTGTTAATTCATGGACTAAAGAAAAATATAGATTTAAGAGATGTAACGATATTAAGAAGTATCCTATTTACGGATAGTGTATTTCGTAGATTCTCTGGGCCAGATAATACAGTAAAAAAAGAAGGATTAATTGGTCTGGTTTCAAGATTGAGAGACAATTCATCTTTTGACTATGGTGTACATGATAAAACACCCAAAATTGAAGAAATTAGGAATACAATTAAGAGCGATGATGAGTTCACAAATTTGATTTTCAAGATTTTCTATGAAATCCTCGATTTTAAACCAAAAGAGCATAAGTTATTAATAGATAATATATTTTTCCTTACCGATAAGTGTTTTCCCTCCTCAAGACAAAAATTATCAGATTATATTATCGGCCACACAAAAGATAATTTTCTTATTGAATTATGGATTGATGGCTACATTGATTCGGTAGATGTCAAACAATTTTTGTACCTGTTTCAAATACTTGATTTCGACAAGCAAAAATTATTCTTCAAGAAATTATTTCAGCAGATCCATTTAAATACGCAGAAAATAGATATTGAAACTATTTTGTCTCTGCCTGCAAACGATATTGAAGAGGCTGAAAGTGCGAAGACTGAAAGCGGATTAGGCCTTGACTATTCAATAAGTGTTATCATTGATATCATTTCAAGGTTCCGTAACAAGACAGAATCTGGCATCATTTTGAAAGATATTAACCAAAACATTTATCATCTTGCAGCTTCATTTCTAAATAATCTTAAAGAACCACAGAACATTATTGAGGTTACAGGCTTTTTTGATAAATGCCAAGGTAGATGCAATGTTACAGCAAATAGCGAGGAAGATGAGAATGGACTTCTATCCTACACAGATATTGAACTCATCAGGGATGAGGATGACTCTTTAAAGTCTCATTATTACTGCGACGGGAGGAGGAACAGGGACTATGAAAATGGCGAATCATTGCCAGATAATAAATATGGATTAGAGTTTTGGTGGTGCAGGAATTTGCCGTGTTTCAAACCTTCCCGAGAGTTACACAATCCGGAGGATTGGAGGGAATATACATTACAGGACCTTTTCTATATTTTGAACATTGCTTACAACGAGGACGATTATGAGATTTTGCTGGGCTTAATAAATAAAGCAAATAGATTTTTTGAGAAGTTAAAATGTGAATCCTGTGGAAGTATATTAATGCCATTAAAGCAATCCAATTATGGATTTTGGAGAATAAGCCTATTTCACTGCACCAAATCAGATTGTTCAAATAATGATCCAATATATTTATCCCATTGTCTTAATGGTAGATGTGATAACATAATTGATAGCAGGATTTCAAAGAGATGTAATTATGATAATCAAAATGCTCCTGACTATGTATCGGGAATGTACATTTGTGATAAGTGTTCTTCGTGCTGTAATATGGATACATTGAAAAGAATCCAAGAAAAGGGTGTAAGTAGTGAAAAACAAACTAAAAGCCTTGAATGGAGAATTGATCATAAAGCGACCCATGAGGAGCGACATGAGAAATTTTGCTTTAAGTGCGGTTCTTTAATGGTTAATGCTGATCAGGAATATAAAAGGATACTTTCCTGGTTCATAAAGAACAAGGATGCAAACAAGAAGATTCTTGCTTCAGGGATTCGCAAGAATGATGGCAAATATTGGTTCAGACTGAAAGCAGACAAGAAGCAGTTTAACACTTTGAAAAAATGTGGTTTTAATGTTAAAGAGGATCAATATAATAATGATACTGCCTTAGTTTCTGAAAAATTTAAGGAAGGATTTAGTTCATTTTATTGTGCTAATGAGAATTGTACAATATACTTTGATAGTGAAAAGGGAGAGTATAGCGAGTATTCAGCTTCGGATTTAGATTATCTTGATCACCCTTTTTAAAATGATGTGAAAAATTATTAATCGAATGGAATCAATACATCAAAGTTGGCAAAGAATCTTGGATCCAAACCTTGATCCAAGATTGTTTAGAAACGCTTTCTTGCTGGCAAAGATAAAGGCAATGTCAAAAGCTATTGAAGAGGAGAAGATAAATAAGAGCAAGGATACATCCAATACAAATAGAAACGGTTTGGAGTTGTGATAAATCAAACCACTATATAGGTTCAGGGAAATCCTTATTGAATTTTATAAAACTTCGCCAATATAGTAGAAGATCTTATCCTCAGCATAGAGATAGAACATCCATTTATCCTCAATAGTTATTATTTCTCCCTTAAAAGGCGTGTATTTTGTATCCTGAAAAAACCAGAAAGTTGTAATGATTATTTCTCTCTCTGGAATCAACCGGGTTGTGATGGAATCAACCGCCATATCGAATCTGCTCATCTTTCCTCGCTTTCTGCTCTTAAACTCTATAATAACTGAATCAGATGCAAAGAAACCTGAACCATGCAAAGTGTAATTGTCGTCAGGAATTTGATAAGAAGGGATATTGTCAGCATTCAAGACATTCCCCTGAGTTATTGGACCCTGAGCATAGGTTTTGCGAAGATCCTGCGAAAACCCCAATAGGGGTATTGCAATCAGAGAAAAAAGAAATAGTAGGTTTTTCATAGTAATAATTTTTGGGATACATATCTCAATTTATATTTAAAAATAATCCTAATAGTTCAATACATTACATATCCGGTTATCATAAAATAGGTTATCTGTTTTTTATTAATAAAATGTAATCATTCTCGGGAATAATATTTTCAATAAATGAGAATGTGATACTATCAAAGTAAACTCCCTTAACTGCTTCTAAAAATGAATTGTCCATTTCTCTTTGCAAAGAGTCCATCATGGGGTTAGAGTAGAGTGTTAATTCAAATTCTGGCCAAAAATTATTAACAAGGCTATCATAGGCAAGACTGTCAGTTGCCATTAAATAGTCCATGAATTCAAAAGGATCCTTTTTAGCAAGCCTGGTTATGTTTACTCTATCTGCTCTTTTTCCGTAATACCTTTTAAGTTGGATTTCAGCCTTATTCAGTTTACGACTATATTCAGAACTACATTCTCCGAAAAGCGTAATTAACAGATTTTCATACTTTTCAGGGTTACTTACTGTATCTGGTATATTATTGATTTTATGAAAAAACCAATCACTTACAGCTTGTGATTCAGCTTCAATAGATTTTTTCCCCTCGTAGTATTCAGGAAATCTCGCCTGGTCAATCATATCTCTAATCCCAAGAACTACCTTTTTCCCTCCAATAAAGGTTAGGATTATTATTACCCAGATACCTATCCCGGGAATCCAATCTGGAACTCCTTTAATAATTCTTTTAGGCTCTCGACTCATAGCTTATTTGTTTTAAATATTTCCTAATGCTTCTGCCAGTGCCTCTTCACTGGTATTCTCATACTTCATCAATGTTTTGAGATCTTTATGCCCTGTTAGTTTCATTACAGTAGTAGGGGCCATGCCTTTTTGTAGGAGGATGGTGACACAGGAGCGACGGGCCATGTGAGAGGCCATGTGTTGGTATTTGGGTTTTGTTATCGGGATTTTTTGGTTTCCAGAATATCTGTATATAGTAATGGATTCAGTTAGCCCGGCTTTTTTACCCACCCTCTTAATCTCTTTATTAAATGTCTGCTGAATGATATTTGGCAATTCAAAATTGTATTTATTCAGTATATCCAATGCAGGTAGGGTGAATCCTGTAAAGGGGACTTTCATAGTCTCTTTGGTTTTTTGAGATTCAAATATCCACCATTTGTCCTTTACATCTTCTTTTCTGAATTGTTCGATGTCAGACCATCTCTGTCCGGTAAAAGCAGCGAAACAAAACAAATCTCTAACCTGCTTCATCATTGGCTGTCCGGAAAGATCCAGGTTGTAAATCTTCATTAATTCGTCTTCCGAAAGAGTAACAATTTCATTTTTGGTTTTTTTCCTGGCTGAAAATTTAGGATGTTGAAAAGTGTTATTTGCATGGTAGTTCCTGTCCATAGCCCATTGCATAAATGTCTTTATGGTGGTAAAATATTTGGAGACAGTTTCATCCAATAAACCTTTGACTTCCTCTGTACGGTTATTCTTTTGGCTAAGCAGAAAGTTTTTAAACTTATCGTAGAATACAAAGTCAATGCTCTCAAATGATATTGGGTATTTTTGTTTCTTCTCAAATTCCTGTAACCTGGTCCGAAGAGTTTTGAATTTTTTAATAGTCAGAATACTATTTGTATTCATGCGACTTTGAAGAAACTCCTCAAACCTTTTGTAAAAAGCATTTTCAGGCTTTGTAGAGGGCTTTTGATCCTGAAACTCCTCATCCATCAATTCTTTCAATTTAGATGGTGTAACATCTTCCTTTTGCCTTGTAAGGTATTCGTGGGAGGAGACAAGCTGATCCTCATATCGATTAAGTTCTGTTGTGATATTCTGCATTTCTGTCAGGAAGATCGGGTTCTCACCTTTCCCTTGCCTGATCAAAGATTCAATAATCTTTTGTTCCTCCTTTAAATCTACCCCTGGATTAGTCTTAATCTCTTTCTTTATGAGATCTAAGCGATAAGTAATTGGTCGTTGTGAACCTTCATGCCAGTATTGAGGATGGATCTTGCGTCCGGTTGAATATGTAAAGCGTTGATGATTGAAATAGGATTTAAGGTAGATGAGAGTGGGGGAGTCAGCAGAAGGCTTCTTCAATTTAAAGTTGGCCGAGATATGTTTCATAGCAAAAGAGAATCTGGAATAAAGGTATGAAATAAATCAATAGGTGCGGTCATAGGTGCGGTATATTCCTTATTTTATTTAATG